>NZ_JAUBRB010000036.1:0-69095 GCF_036701585.1 Microcoleus sp. POL10_C6
CACTTTACTCTCGATCGCACGCTCTCTTAACCCAGCCCACGTAATATGCGCTCGATATATTCAGCAAGCCCTATCTATGTTCTGACGCGGTTGTTACCGTCAGATCCCACACCCCCTCACCAACAAATGTCGGGCCGAACATCCAGCCCGGCCCGCATTCTCCAAAAGCCCCACAACGATTCACTTCAACCAGGCAGGATGAGCCATCAAAGCTGCAAAAGGCTGCACTCCCCGCAACTGATTCGACAGCGGCAAATGACCCCTCGGCGCGCTCAAATCCCAAATAAACTCTTGCGGATACCGCGTCCAATTATTCCCTTTCTTCCAGCCAATTAGCGGCCACAACTTATCCCAATTCTTCCCCGAACCGAGCCAAATTTCCCGCTGCACCGAAAAGCCAAATTTGCCTTCGGAATGAACTTTCCACAGCGTATTAATTGTTTGCAAATCCGCCACGGGCAAACTCTCAACTTGCGTAAAATACAGCCACTTTCTCACGGAAGCTGTATCACCCGCCAATTCACAAAGCTTGTCTAAAGTCAAGCGATCGGCTTCTTGAAATTCCTGTAACGCCAATAATTGTTGCAGCGGAGTGTAATCAATGTTAGAGTCCGATCGCAGCGGCACAACCCCAGTCGGAAAATTCGCTTGCAAAAACTCCGTCGCTCTCGGAGAATTAGCACTGTAAAGAATTTGGTAAGCCTTACCCATTACCGCAGTCGGTGCCTCTGACTTGCGCTCTAATAAAAATTCCATCAATACATCCCAACCGGAATCTGCTATTTGTTGTTGCAGCAGTTGCAGTTGAGCTTTTTCCGAACCAGACCTCAACTGAGAGCGGAGTTCGGCTGTATCGGCCGCCGAGTCTAGAGGAGAAGTAGAAATCGAGTCAGTCATGAGAAACTATCAGCTATCAGCTATCAGCTATCAGCTATTAGCTGAAGCCCTGGTTTTCCCCCATTGTACAATGGTACTGACTCGGATTCACTTCTCTGTACTCGGATGCCTGCGCGCCACGCTGCCTAGTTTAGCCGATCGATCGCCCGTACACTTTTCGCCAATGGCAGCAATTGCAAATAAGTCTACCATCTGAACTTTACAATCGATGCCATGTCAAAGAGTTTTTCTTGAACCTAGTCGTCCACGATCGAAACCCATGCAGAGAACGAAGGCGGAAAAAAGTTTATATCATATTCCGAGTCTTCCCACTCTTTGACCCACAGCGGGACGGCGCCGGGGCGAGGAGTTTCAGAAAAGGTGCGTTCTTTGACTTCGATCGAGTGAAATAGCTGTTTTAAAGTATCTCCCCGATCCAAAGCTTCGCTAAGGATGTCGTCCAACTCAGGATCGACCCGTTTGACACGGTTTTTGTCCTCCTCCAGCCACAGAAGTTTCAAAGACTTCAGATCTCTCGGACTGAGGATGCTCTTGTAGTAAACGCGCTTAAGGGTCGCTACAGGCTCCAATGAGCGTTCGATCCGGCGAATTTGCTGAACTCGCAGGTAGTGCCATTCCGCTAAACGCTTGCTTTCCGAAGGCGGGAGGGTGCCCTTGCCCGCTGCGTGTTTGTAGTCGTATTTAATCAAACTGCAAGCCATATTGGCTAGCAGATGAATTAACTGTTTTTCTTTGGGTGTTGCCTGACGCCGTTCCTGGGTTCTTGTCAATACGCGCTGTCTGCGGGTAGTTTCGAGAGTATTTTCCATTGGGTTTTTACGAGATGAAATACGATTGTGCCAGATCCAAATCCCGAACATCAGAAGGTAAGGAAGTTGATAGGCGGGGAAACTCCACCGACAGACTCGCCTTACCTATTTATTTTCCCATCCACCGTTCTCTGAAACTGATCCCCACCCCTGGGATTAGGTAGACTGATCTTGGGATCGAGTTTTAACCGCCTCGATCAGAGGCGGTTGGGACAACAAGCACCACAACTACAACCACAACCGCATCAGAGCGAACCACACAATAGCGCCAATTATTTCCTGCCTTTACGCGTTTTTACCTCTTCTTGCTCCCCATCCTCATTCGTTCCAGTGTAGTTAAAGTCGGGACGACTCTCCCAAGCCGTCAAACGGCTGGCTGATGAATGTTGTGGGGCGATCGCTAAAGCGCTGGTGCTGCCTGCCTGGAAAAAGCCGAAGCCAGCCGAGGCAATTACCCCTAATACTAAGATGCTGTTTTTCATGTTCGATGACCCTGATTTCCGTAGATTGACACTTTTTGGCTAACCCGATCTGTCAGAAATGGGTTGATGCAATAGCCCACTTGTCTTCTGATAAATCTGCCTGCCATAATCAATTCAGACAGGCACACCCGCTTGTGATCGGAACCGCCGGAAGTGACGTGTTACTAATGTCCACGATCATCCATCAACCCGAATTTTTTGGGTAGTGGAGCGAAAGCCATCAGGGCGTCGATCCATCAGGGAGTTATGCCATCAGGGTGCTAATCCATCGGGTAGTTAAGCCATCAGGGCGCATCTTCTACAATTAGCCACCGACTTAACTTTTATAGTTGAGCGAGTGGTTAGCCTGGTACTGACAAAGCCTTTAAGAATTAAACTTTTTGTGGATGCATCCTGAAAAGTTTGTTCTGAGGAATCCCCAAACGCGAAAGCCCGGGGAAAGTCAGCAGCATGGAATTCCATGCAATCTAAGTCAACTAAAAAAACGCAGATTAACGATATCTCCCACTCAAGCAGTCCTCAGCCAAACGCTGGGGTTTTTTATTGGCAGCCATTGCTCAGTCTTTTCCTCCGGCATCCGGCAGGCGGAGCTAAAGGCAGAAGGTTGACGGCGCTGTGGTTAGGAGTTTCCCTGCCCACATCATACCACCGGGTGAATTTTAAAGTATTATTGTAAAAAAAAGTGAAAAAAACGGCGTTTGAGCGTTCTCAATCCGATCGACTGAAAATTTATCTAATTATGTGAACGAGTGTAAAAAATCAAGTGGCGCGCTACGATTGGGCAGATCGTAAGATTTGCGGTGAACGCTTGCAAAGATACGGTAAAGATTGACGAGAAGAAAGCTGAGCTAGTAGACAATAGAGAAAGAGGAAGAAAAATTTTCCACCATAGTAAGGCAAATTCAAAAAAAACCATGCAAATGCAACAGGCAAACTCCAAACCCTGATTGAATAAGTCATTCCCCAATCTAAAATCTAAAATCTAAAATGCTATAAGCGGGCCATAATTGCAATTTGTAACCTTTCGATCGCACAGCATAGGGGTGTAAAATCTTGATGAATTCCCAGATTACAGCAGAAGTCAACTCAACGTACCAATATCAAGTCGGAGGATATTTGCCTGCCGCTGCGCCCACCTATGTCAGGCGATCGGCAGACAGCGAGCTCTACGAAGGACTCAAAGCCGGAGACTTCTGCTACGTGTTGAGTTCGCCACAAATGGGAAAGTCCAGCCTGCTAGTGCAAACGGCCAAAAGGTTGCAAGCCGAAGGTACAGTTTTTGCCGCCATCAACTTGAGAAGCATCAGCAGCCCAGATATCTCCCCCCAAAAGTGGTATGGCGGCATCATGTACCGCATGGCCAGCAGTTTACACATCACAAACAGGTTTGATGCCATCAAGTGGTGGAACGATCGCGAACTGCTATCGCCGGTGCAGCGATTGGAGATATTTATCGAAAAAGTTTTGCTCAAGTCACTTCAGCAAAATCTGGTAATTTTCATCGATGACATTGACAGCATCAGCAGCCTAAATTTCAGTACCAGCGATTTTTTTGCTTTGATCCGGGCTTGTTACTCCAAGCGGGCAGAGCAACCGGAATACGATCGCCTGACTTTTGCTGTTATGGGAGTAGCAGCCCCCTCAGAATTGATCCGAGATCCCAGATGTAACCCTTTTAATATTGGACGGCAGATTCATTTAAGTCGATTCCAACTGCACGAAAGTTTGCCGCTAGCAAAAGGATTAGCCCTGAAAGCTTTTCGCCCCCAAAAAGTGCTCCAAGAAATATTAGCTTGGACGGGCGGTCAACCGTTTCTAACTCAAAAACTTTGCCACTTGGTACTTGAATACGGGCCTTTTATTGGCAGAAATTCCGAAGCTAAGCAAGTTGAAAAACTGGTCAAACACAGAATTATTAAAAATTGGGAAGAAGAAGACGAACCCCAACATTTGACAGCAATACGCGATCGCATTTTCCATAGCCACTGCGACCTCACGCGGCTGTTAACGCTGTACCAGCAAGCTTTGCAACCGCCCCAGGCAACAAAATCCGGGGAATCGCAGGGAGTACCAGCAGATTACTCTCCCGAAAAAATCGAATTGCAACTGTCAGGACTGGTTGTTAAATCTCACGGTAAATTAATAGTTTCCAACCTAATTTATCAGTCAGTTTTTAATCGATTCTGGGTAGAAAAAGAGCTGGGAAAATTGGCCCCTTACCGCTCCGCGCTAGCAGCATGGCTAGCTTCAGACCGCGAAGATGAATCGCTGTTATTGACAGGGGAAAGTTTGCAGTCAGCTTTGGATTGGGCGGCTAACAAACAATTAAGCCAAGAACACTATTGGTTCTTGAATCCCGATCGAACTTTTGAGGAAAAACCGAAAGTGGTTGTCGCACAAGTTGCAGACAGCAGCGTAGACACAGATGCAGACAGCCGCATCCTCACCCCGCCCTCAGATAGTGTTCCAACAGGCAGCAACGAACAGAGATTGTACGATCACATCGTCTCCTGCGTGGAAACAGAATCCCCCGCACAGGTGATCGAGCGGTTCCGAAAGCTATTTATCGACGGCATGGGCTATCCCGATCGAGAGATTGAAGCAACTTTGTACAGTATAGTCTCCGTCAAGCGATTGGATCAGCACTTTAAATATATCCTCCACCGCTGCTGCTACATCCCGATCAACCGCTGGCAATTGCAATCACACAACCAGTTCGCGATCGCCAAGTTGGTAGCTTTATTTAAGCAGAGTTCTCCCAGATTCGGGACGGAATTTTACATAGTCAAGCGCTTGCAAGAACAAATAGCTTTCTTTACTAAAAGTGAAGAATTCCAGACCCTAGAGCGCTTAGTAAAAGCCTTAGATAGAGAGGCGGAACCGCAGACACAAGATACAGATTATCCTTTGGGCGAATTGATATGTCGGTATCCTTATTTGTACGGGTATTCTCTGCTGAGCAAGGGCAGCATTGAGGAAGACCAACAAACCATTCAAAAACTGGCATTTCAAAGACAGCGACAATTTGAAACACATTTGTCTCAATATTTAAATTATATGGTTGAGCCGAGAAATACAGAAATAGGAATTGTGCAGCGAGCGGCTAATCCCACACTTTTGAATGATGCAGAACTGCACTTAGCGGTCAGGGAATTTGCGGGAAAAGTAGCAGGCGATCGCAGCTACAAAGAAGCGGCTCAATTTTTCCTGAGAGATTCCCGAAAAACTCCATCTTACGCCTCATTTAAAGTGGATTTATATGAATATTTAATATCGTCCGTAGAACCAGAGTACGGCGGGCGTCAATTTAATGACCGTTTGTACAAGCAAATCAAAAATACATTGCGAGAAAATGACTCGGTGAAATTCAATAATTCATTGTTAGTTCGGACTTGCCACCAGTTGTTCAACTTCTTAGTAGTTGAAAATTCCCAACATCTCAGCCACTACGTTTTTTACGACTTGGTGTACAACCTCGGCGCCAGCCGGACAATGGGTTTACTGCTCAAACTCGTTCTACTTTCGGGCAAAGTTAAACCAGAGTTGGAAAACCGATTTTCTATTTTGTTTAATCACTATGAAGGTAAAGCTTCTAATGAAATTATGTGGTTTGTCAAATCCTTGGAAAATTTTAATGTGGCTTTGGTTGTTAATTTTGGTAAGACGGATTTGTCTTTGGTTAAACAGCAGCTTATTTTGGCTTGAGAATAACAAAATCGCTCGGACAGGGTTATATAATAGTATTAATTAAAAAAAATCCAGGACAAAGAAATGAAAGCCTTTGAAGTCACAGGAACGATCGACGAAAAAGGTCAATTAATTCTCGATCGACCTTTAACACTAGACACTCCGGGCCCCGTGCGAATTATCGTCCTTCTTCCCGAACCTAAAGATGAAGCTGAAGAAGACCCCGACGATACTCCAGTTGAAGAAGTAAAAGCTAGTCTCAGAAGAGCGTTGCAGGAAGCTAAAACCGGACAGCGAATACCTCTTTCTCAAATGTGGGAGGGCATCGATGTCGAATGAATCCGAGCTCGTTCAAATCGATTTAACGCCTGAGTATAAGCGAAATTTGCGTGAATTATCCAAAAAATATCGCCAAATCCGGCTAGATACTCAGCCAGTAATTGAACAAATACAGGCTGGCAATTTTATTGGCGATCGCATTCCCGGAATGGGCGAAGATTATATCATCTTAAAAGTCCGGGTGAAAAACAGCAACATCCAAAAAGGAAAAAGTGCAGGGTATCCCATGATTTATCAAGTCGAATCGCCCGTCAGCGTACTGTTGTTAACCATTTACTCAAAATCAGATCGAACAGATATTAGTCTCAACGAAATCCGCAACATCATCGCCGAGTTTGATGAAAACGAATAGCGGTGTATTATTATTAATTTTATGATTAGCTATCTCAAAGGCACAGTCGCCGATATCGCCAAAGGCAGCAACCGCGTCATATTGACTCTCGAAGTCAATCAAATCGGCTATGAAATCCAAATTTTGCCCCGCGTGACCGGTCAATTGCCGGCATCCGGCGAAGTCGCCCAAATTTTTACCCACCAGCAAGTTAAGGAAGACCAAATCGTATTGTACGGTTTTGGCAGCGCGGCAGAACGCGATTTGTTTCGGCAGTTGACGAGTGTCAGCGGTGTTGGTGCTCAACTGGCGATCGCACTTCTCGATACTTTAGGATTGCAAGATTTAGTCCAGGCGATCGTCGGCGGTAACACCCGCATCCTCGCCAAAACACCGGGCGTGGGTACAAAAACCGCAGAACGTCTCGCCCTGGAACTCAAAAGCAAACTCTCCGAATGGCGACAGCAAGCAGGTTTGACAACTTCAGTCGCCGCCGGAGTCCCCCCAGCTATTCAAGAAGAAGTCGAGATGATCCTGCTGGCGATGGGATACACTGCGGCTGAAGTTTTGCAAGCGCTGCAAACCCTCAGTCAAGACAGCACTTTGTCCGCCAAAGGAAATGCCGATGATTGGATACGTGAGGCGATCGCCTATTTGAGCCGATAATCGCCTACAATGATAATCCCCTACAATATCTAGCCGCCGGGAATAAAAACCCAGGACGGGCGGGACGCCCATCCCACAATTTTTTTTCCTGTGGGATGGGCGTCCCGCCCGTCCTAAGTATGTTTACAATTCAAGTCTATTCTGCTCAAAAAACAAACCCATCCGTAGCAAAAATTTTATCGTTATTATGCTTCCCCTGTGATAACATTGGAGATTGTGACAATCGTACAAAAAAAACTAAAATCAATTCATGGCTCTTACACAACAGCGCAAACAAGAAATCATGGGCGACTTCCAAACCCATGAAACCGATACCGGCTCAGCAGATCTCCAAGTCGCCATGCTGACCGATCGCATCACCAAACTCAGCGCCCACCTGAAAATCAACCAAAAAGACTTCGCCTCCCGGCGCGGTTTGATGATGATGATCAGCCGCCGCAAGCGCCTGCTGGCATACATCCAAAAGCAAAATGTCGATCGCTACAAAGCATTGATTGCCCGCCTAGGCATTCGCGGCTAAACACCCAAGCCAAAATTTGCGACAATATTCTTTAATCTTGGACAAACACCAAGACTTATTGAAAAATGTTCGAGATTTCAGGTTAGAGATAAAATATGTCCTCCGAACCACCCCGCAAGCGCTTGCCCTTTGAACCGGCAACGAATCGTAAAAAAACGCCTAAAAAGCCCCCAGAACCCGAAGCAAGCGTAGCCTTAGAGTCGGATTCTGCCGACAAGCAGCCCAAAGCTAACAAAACCGGAAAACAGGCGCAATCCATCCCAGAAGTAGTCAGCCAACGCATGATATCTCGCATAGCGGTTTTCTGCGGCATACCGACCATCCTGGGAATTTCCACATTTTTTGTCAGCTATTTGATAGTCAGCAAAGGCTTGTTTGATTTGCCCAACACAGCAGTATTGCTGGTAAGCATGGGCTGTTTTGGTCTAGGCGTTCTGGGATTAAGCTACGGAGTCCTCTCGGCTTCCTGGGATGAAGAAATTTCAGGAAGCACTCTGGGGTGGGAAGAATTTAATACCAATTTTGGACGGATGCGAGAAGCGTGGCGCGCCGCCAAGCCAAAAAGTTAGTCATTAGTCATTAGTCATTAGTTATTAGTTATTAGTCATTAGCTAAAAACTAAGCTGTTAACCATCTAGAGTTTGTATTTGGGGAGGGAATAAGAACCCACCCAGAACAATGCTAATAATACTGATATAAATAGATTCTCGATCGCCATTGCATCTATTTTTCTCAGTGCATCAGAGTCATCATCCGTAGTTTAGCCCAACAGAAAAGGCAAAAAAAATATGATTATTGTAATGAAAGCCGGCACTCCAGAAGCCGAGATCGATCGCATCGACGAAGAGCTCCGCACTAACTGGGGTTTGATCCCAGAAAAAATCGTCGGCCGTTACAAAACCGTCATGGGTTTGGTGGGCGACACCGTTGAGCTCGAACCGATGCAACTGCGCGAAATGAGCACCTGGATTGAAGAAGTGCTGCGCGTGGAAAAACCCTACAAACGTGCTTCTCTCGAATATCGCCAAGGAGAACCCAGCGAAGTAGCGGTTGCTACTCCTTTAGGAACTGTAACGATCGGCTTGCATCACCCGATCGCGATCGTAGCAGGCCCTTGCTCGGTCGAAAACGAAGAAATGATTGTCGAAACGGCAATGCGCGTCAAAGCTGCTGGAGCTCATTTTCTCCGTGGTGGCGCGTACAAACCGAGAACTTCCCCCTACGCTTTCCAAGGCCACGGCGAGAGTGCTTTGGGATTGCTAGCTGCGGCCCGGGAAGCTAGCGGTTTGGGAATTATCACAGAAGTTATGGATGCGGCCGACTTAAGTGCGATCGTAGAAGTAGCCGACGTAATCCAAGTCGGGGCGAGAAATATGCAGAATTTCTCACTGTTGAAGAAAGTCGGAGCTCAAGACAAACCTGTTTTGCTGAAGCGCGGCATCTCGGCCACCATTGAAGAATGGTTGATGGCTGCTGAGTATATCATGGCTTCTGGCAATCCGAACGTGATTTTGTGCGAGCGCGGAATTCGCGGGTATGACAGGCAATATACGCGGAATACGCTAGATTTGTCGGCAGTACCAGTATTGCGGACTCTGACTCACTTACCGATTATGGTTGACCCCAGTCACGGCACCGGTTGGGCGCAGTTTGTACCGTCGATGGCGTTTGCTTCGATCGCCTCTGGTACTGATTCGCTGATGATTGAAGTGCACCCGAATCCGAAAAAAGCTTTGTCTGACGGGCCGCAATCTTTAACACCGGATCAGTTCGACAAGTTGATGGAAGAATTGGCGGTGATTGGTAAAGTCATGAACCGTTGGCCGCAACCCGTGCCAGCTTTGGTATAAAAACAGGCGAAACGCCTAACCTAAAATGCGATCGCTGTTAAATCCCCGACTTCTTAAAGAAGTCGGGGATTTTGTTATTCGGTTTTTGGAATAGAGGCCCAGGGGCGATCGTACTTCTAGGAATGTTGGGAAATTTTGTATAATTGATATTTGAGTTAATTAGCGAGAGGGCTGGGAGTCATGGTAGGCATCGAAACCAAACTCACTTTAGCAGAATTTCTAGCTTTGCCCGACGGAGATGTATATTGTGAGTTTGTAGATGGTGAAGCAGTTCCTAAAGTGTCTCCAAAATTTTTTCATTCCAGTTTACAGGGAGCTTTGTGTGACCTGATTCGTGTATGGTGTAAAGGACGCGGGCGAGTGCTTCCAGAATGGGCAATTTTGTTAAAACGTCAGGATAAAGATTGGGTACCTGTTCCCGATTTAACGTACATTTCTTATGAACGTCTGCCGAAAAGTTGGCGGCGAAATGAAGCTTGTCCTGCAAGTACTGAACTGGTGATTGAGATTATATCGCCGGATCAAAGTATGAAGGAATTTGAAGAGAAGGCGAAAGATTATTTGGCGGCGGGCGTTCCGCGAGTTTGGGTGATTGATCCAGAGGCTATTTTAATTAAAAGTTTTTTGACCGATGGTTCTAGTCAAGTTTATACGGATAATACACCGATTGTGGATGAGTTGCTGCCTGGTTTGGAGTTGACGACTAGACAGATTTTTGAAGAAGCGGAATTGATTGATTGATTGAGGGCGATCGTACTCTGTGCAAGATATCAGTCGTAGGGTGCATGACAACGGGAAAACTTTAACTCGCGGCGGTGGGACTATTGACTGTCACGCAATGCGACAAAACCATAGTATTTACAAGGTACTATGGTTTTTTTGCGCTTACCCTCTCGTCATTGAATTAGCGAGCACTTTGATTTAAGATTGTTTCAATTTGATTCTGTACTTGTTCAAGTTCCCGACGTTTGTCAGCCAGCCAAACTTTTTGGGCCTCGCATTCTGCTTGATTTTGGCGATCGTGCTTTTCCTGCTGTTCTAATAAATTCTCCCACAGCGATATCGCTTTTGACATCGCACCGCTACTGGCTTCAACTCTTTCTTCAAAGACTGCAATAATTCTTTCGTGTATCTTATCAAGAATAGACTGTGAAGATTCGTTGAACTTGTCAATCCCTAACTCACAAACTTTTTCCTTTATTTGAGCTTTAACGGCATCGCCATCTAAAAAGCTCCAGCCCAAACCTCCACCAGCACCCGCAAGTATTGTCCCTAAAATTACTGGAATGATACCAAGTGGAAGAGCGATTAACACAGCAGCCGCGACAGCACCAATTCCCAAACCGCCCATGAATAATCCGCCGTCGCCAATATCGTCAATTGATTCAGCAATCCCGCTTCCAGTTGTACCAATCTCGCCCAAATTACCTGCCATCGCCAAATTATTAAATTGACTGACAAGGTTACTACTCAGTTGCTTATCGAACTTTTGAAACTCCTGCCGAATCGCATCAATGTCTTCATTTATTTGACTATTTAAAGCTCCCGTATTCTCTTGTAAAATAGACTGTACTTTTTGAGTAGCCCAATCTTCTATTTCTTGGGTGATATCTCGCACAAATTGGTCGGAATAATCTTTCGTCAGCTCGTTTTGACTCCACATATGCGAATGCTCCGAAGTCCAGCCGTCGCTTTTTGCAATCAGGCGTTGTCCCAATCCTTCGACCCATTCATTCCAAGATTCAATAGCTTCTCCTACAGATTCCTCCCTCAGTTCATTAGCTAAAAGTCTAATCTTAACATCGCGGCCGCTTGCTTCCGCCATTTGTTCAAAAATATTCGCCTTATCTCCTTTAGAAACTGTCAAATTTCCTTCTAAGATTTCCCTATATTGACTCAATTCATCGCAGCCAGTATTAATAATTTGCTTAATTCCGGCTGCTGATTGCTGAAGTGCGATCGCCCCCCGTTCAACTGTCAAAAACTGTTCCAGAGATTTGGTAAAATCCTGAAAAGATTTCACATACTCATTTTCCGTCCCATCCAAAATAGCCTCAAGTGCAGATTGAGCAGAAATCAAATGAATCCGGTTTTCACCCACAATCAAATTTTGTTTTTTAACAAACGTTTCTACCCTTTCTCTTGCCTGCTTGCGGCTTCCTTCCCGACGCAGCAAATCGGCAAAATTAACTAAAATAAAAATATTTCTTGCAGCTTCATCATCTCGATCGGGATTCAACTTTTGTTTCAAATACAAAAGAAGTTCCCGCTCTTTTTCTGTCAAAAGATTCTGAGCGTGAGTCAAAAAAATCACCGCATCAGTTGTTTTGAGAACCTGTTCCGTAACTAACGTGCGTTCCGCTTGTTCGTTCAATCCGGGAGTATCAATAATTTCTACACCATTGGTACACAATTCGAGATTCGGATGCTCGAAAATGATTTCTTTGATTTCTGAATTGACAATTTCCTCCCCAAAAGAACCTAAAGCCGCTTCCTCAGAAATCGATGCTTTATCTTTATATTGCTCAGGTGAAATCTCCTCTTCTCGTCCGTCTGTGTATTTGCAGATAACGCGCTGCTGTAGGCCGTATGTCAAAACTGTCACCGTACCGCTACAGGGAATATCCCGCACCGGTTGAATTTCCTCCCCCAGCAAAGCATTGAGTAAAGTAGATTTTCCTTTACTAAACTCGCCGACAACAGCAACGCGAAACCGCTGAGATTCTAATTTACGAGATATTTTTGTTACTTCTTCTGGTAAATTAGGAGAGAGCACGTTGCGATCGCTTCCATCTCGCAGGGTTAAACCTAGTTTTCCACAAACAGCATCCAGTTGTTGCCGATACTCCTGAAAATTTTTCAACTCCTGATAGGACGAGACTGAACTTTTGTGATTTTTTTGCTGTTTCGGTTTGGCCGGCAAATGTTGGATAATGTGACTAGCAGCACGGACAAACATAGAATCGAGAGCTTGAAATTGTGCTGGATCGAGTAACGAGTGAACTTCTGCTAAAGCTGCTGTATCGCTTATTGTTTGACTGCTAAAACTCGCTTCCAAAACAGTCAAAAATCGCCCAGCGATTCCGAGTCTGTTGGCAATGTTTTGCAAATATTGTTTTTCTCGTTCATCTATTGTCCCATCTGCCGCCGACATTTGATACCCAAAACTAATCAGCAGTAGTTTTTCCTCCTCAGAAAAACACGCAGTCAGCGCCAACAACACCGTCACTTTATTGTAAACTTGCCGGTCTTGCACGCTCTTAACCATCGGCATTACCAATGGGCGCAAACTGTTGTTAGCGGGGATAAGTTCCGTAAAAGTTGTCCGCAATCGCTGCTTTTCCTCAGCACTTACCGTACCGTCGGCATGAATGACTCCCAACAATACCGTCACTAGCCCCGCCAGAAAAAGCAGAGGCGGAGTAATATCCTCTTTTCGTAGTTTTTGCCCAGTCAGCAGCGAAAAAAGCTCAACCGTTTGCGGACTAATTAGCGAAGTGTCCATTTGCAGGGCCTAGTGATAATTTTTTTTATTTAAACTATCATAATATATTAGTTATTCTGTGGTTTGCTACCAGGGTAAAAATTGATGATGAACTTTGTATTTCCCGCAGCGGTACAGGCTGCGATCGAGGCTGGCAAGTACGTACAAGTGTTTACATCGGCTGGAGTGCCGATCGGCATGGCGAGAGATGCAGCGACAGGAGAGTTCGTAGCCCATGCCGTTGGCGCAGCCCTCAACAACAACCCACTATCGCCCTTAGTGTCTCCCATGCAGTTTGTCATGGGCGGCTTACAGATGCAGCAAATGCACATGGGCTTTCAAGGCGTCCAAGCCACTTTGGGGGTGCTGCAAGCGACAACAGCCGTCATTGGTGTGGGAACTTTCGCCGGGGTAGCCTTATCAGCGGTGAATTTGCACCAGACATTGAAACTAAAAAAAGCGGTAGAGAGGCTGGACGTTAAAGTAGAAAAAGGATTCATCGATTTACAAGAACTTGTAAAAGGCGAAAGCGCGGAAATTAAGAAATTAATTGCCGAAGTCGTTGCAGATATAAAATTTAACAGCCACCGTTTAGTTTTAGTGCGGGCTTACGGGTTATTTAATCAAGCAATTCAACGAATGCGATCGGCTTTGCAAGTGCAAGATATCAACGGCCGCAACGCTGAAATTGTTGAAGCGCGGGGGATGTTGTTTAAAGCTTTAGCAGACTACACAAATCCGCATTTATTAGAAGAAACTTGTGCGGCGGGACAGTTGCGTCGGTTAGAGTGCAGTTGGGCAATCGAGCAAAGTATTATCGGCACGTATCAGGTGCAAAATGAATTTGGTGCTGCAGGCGATCGGCTTTCTCAGCTTCAACAACAAATCCGTCAAGATGGCTTAAGAATAATTGATGCTTGTGACTCTGATGACGAACTAGATTTTCTGTTTCCTGAAATCACGCGAATTCACAATCACGATTTAGCTGCCTTAGACATTTGGCTTAATCAGATTGAATGGACTAAAGCTTTGCCAGAAAGTGAGTTAAAGCAGTTAGAGAGTGCTGATTTTAGTAAATCAGACTTAGCTGTTATGGGGGATAAAAATTCAGCCAAAACAGCTTTGGCGATACCGGATGAACAGTTATTTTATGAAAATTTGAGGCCGAAGTCTCATTTTTATGCGCTTTGCACTCAACTGGAATTAATGCTCGATCCGCAGCAGCGTCAAGAGTACGAAGATTATATCATTGAGCAAGGGGAAATAGCGGGTCATAAAAGTTTAGTATCGTCGAACTTGGAAAAAGCCTCGAATTTGGCTGTTGCTAATCTTTTTTACTATTTCAAAGTCCGAGATAAATCGCAAGAATCGGAATAATCCGACCTAATTTGTAATTTGCTTTAAGTTTACCCCTGTTTTGATTATCCATCAATTACTATCCAGAACTCAAAGACATTCATTAAGTTGTTTCAGATCCCCTTGCGGCTGCACTTGCTTGTGCAAACTAATTTTGTCGCCCACTTCATACCCCGAATTAAAACCCGCCTCACTGCTGACTTGAGAATCTGTTCTCGTTCTAATTTTAACCCCTCGGCCCTCTAGATAATCCGCGATCGCCCGTTGATTTTTCTCAAACATCGATCGAACTACAATCCCTGGAGTCGCCGCCACATCCCCCGAACCCGGAATCCCGGACTCTTCCATCTCCTGTTTTTGTTCCAACAATCTTTGTCTCAACCTCGTCGCGCATCCAACCCGAAAAGCATTCAGATACGCCAACCCCCTACCATTTCCTTTGCGGTATTTAGCCCTTTTTTCAATCGCAGAACTCAAATACTCGTACAGATGTTTGCAAACAATCAGGTTTGTAGAAGTTCCCACCAAAAACATACTGCCATTATAAGTATTTCGCATAGCAGTGCAACCGTTAGCGTCGGCAATTCCCGAAAGCAGCATCATTTTCCAAGTGACAAATTTCGATGTTGTTTCTACTGAGTTTTCGTCAATCTCTTCTTGGTGATTTGGCCCTAAATCCGCGAGGCTGAGATTGTACTGTGCCAGTAAAAGGGAAGCTTTTTCGGCTGCTGCTGTCGATTCGTTTTCATTGGATGAGGTGGCTAGGGCTAACAGCTTTTTGATTCTTTCGACAATACTTGTGTCTGCCATTTTTCAATCGGTTCTAGGGTGAGACTACGCGGTGGCAAGGATTTGGGTGAATTCCCATTTTAGTATAGCGTGCAATGTGCGATGTTTTTTGAGGAGGATTTTTTTGAACCGCAGAGGGCGCAGAGGGCGCAGAGAGAGATAGAAAGAAAGAAAGAAGTTTGCCCCTGATGCGCGGATTGGTTGCTATTCGAGGACTTCCAGGACTGATTTGGGCAACAATTTATCTTTAAACCAAACTACTTTTGCTGGCACATCATTTACATTCACCCCGGCTTTTTCTAAATTCAGGCGTTCGGAAATAGCTAAAATCAAGTGATCGCATTCAGACTTCTGTACTTGTGCAAATTTCTTTTGCAAATACTCCGGCCGCCAATAGCCAACTATTTCTAATAAAAACACTCGCCCGTCGGGATGCACTAACCGAAAGTCGGGAATCATCACACTACCAGGAATCGGAATTAAATCAACTTCTCGCTCTAGTTGCCACTCGGTTTTTGTGGAATTCCATCTTTCAGCAAATGCGGCTTCTAACATACTATCATAAGGCTTGCCAGGGGGATAGTGGCTGACTAAACCGCAGTCGGAATTTAGGGTAAATTTACCTATTTTTAAAACGCCGCTAAAAGGATCTTTTGTGTGCAGTGTCGAGTGCATACTCCATTTAGTGACGTGCAGCAGCGCGGGCAGCATTTTCGCCAGGGCTAAGCCGTAGCGGGTGCTGGGTTTGAATAAGCTTGTAGGGCCGTCTATTGTCAGTGTAAAACCGTGGTCTGCATCGCCTTCGATGTAAGTCATTAATTGAAATAGTTTCAGATAGCGAAATAAGAGTTTGTATTCTCCTGGATCGTTGCGGTGGGCGGTTAATTGGACTTGACTTGCTCGGTAAAATATGCCTTGAACTTGAGAAAGATTGTATTTGTGAAGCAAGTTTTCGGGAGTTGGTGCATTGAACTCAGTGAGAATTTTGTTTTCGTTTAAATCCGCGTATAAACCTGTAGTGATTTCGTGAGGAAAAACTTCTCTGTTTAACTCTTGGCTGAGTTCAGATGCTATTTTTTCCAAAGTTAATTGGGTGGATTGAGGGCTGGGAGTCGATCGCGCGGACAAGGCAAAAACCCGCTGTCTCAACTCTGAGGGTTCTAGGGGACTAATGACTTCTAAGGTGCAGAAACCGCCTTTGAGGAGGTGCGCTAATCCCCGTTTCAGCCGATAATCCGGGCTGTCGCCTTCTAATTCTAGCAAGCGTCCGTCGAGTTCGCCTTGGGTTTTGCCGATCGACTCTTGGAAGCAGTTGATCATTTCTGTAGCTGCTTCTAAGTTTTTAGCATCTATCTTGAGGCGGAGAGGAATAATTGATTCTCCGTTTTGGCGGTGACTTAATAAATCAGTGGGTAACATTTGTTAATAGTTTTTTATTTTTTACGAACCGCGAAGAGGGGAAGAACGCGAAGGGAAGAAAGAGAAAGAAAGAGAGTGTTCAGAAATAGTTTAGGCTTGCTACCAGGGAATTTCATCATTGTCTTCTCCCCATTTTGCGGGTGATTCTGCTGCTTTTTTGGTTGTCTCTCGCTTGACTCCGTAAATCGGTGTCGGTTTGACAGTTTCTAATTTCTGATATTCTGGCTTTGGCGGTTCTATTTGTGTTTGTGGTTGGGGTTTGTGAGGCTGCATTCCTCCTCGGCGCCGTTGAGAAGTTCTTTCTTCGCTGGTGTCTTCGGTGACGACTTCGTAGAGAATTGCTAACTTATTTACATCGCTGCTTTTGCGGAGAACTCGACCCAATCGCTGAATGTATTCGCGTTCGCTGCCGGTTCCTGACAAGATGATAGCAATTCTGGCGTCGGGAACGTCCACTCCTTCGTTGAGGACGTGGGAGGCGACGAGGGTTTTGTATTCGCCGCTGCGAAAGCGATCGAGGATTTCGTGGCGTTCTTTGACTGGGGTTTGGTGGGTAATTGTGGGGATGAGAAATTCTTGGGAAATTCGGTAAACTGTGGCGTTGTCTCCGGTGAAAATTAGGGTGCGCTGGGGAGAGTGTTCTGCTAGTATTTGGGCTAAGATTCGCAGTTTGCCTTCGGTACAAAGGGCGATTTCTTTGGCTTGGCGGTGGGCTAGCATGGCGCGCCGTCCCAGGGGCGATCGCGCGCTTGCCATGATAAACTGTTTCCAACCTTCGAGGCTGGATATTCTGATGTTAGACTGTTTTAAGAAGTCGTTGCGAATGTTGATTAATTCGGCGTAGCGCTCGGTTTCTTCTGTTGACAGTTTTACCATAATTTGAACTATTTTATGGTCGGCTAAAGCATCGCCTGCCAAATCTTCTGGTCTTTTGCTAAATACTGTGGGGCCGATTAGGAAATGCAAATCGCTGTGGCGGCCGTCGGTGCGATCGGGTGTAGCTGTCAGTCCGAGTCGAAAAGGCGCGATCGCATATTCGGAAATTACTCGATAAAAGTCCGTTGGCAAATGGTGGCATTCGTCAAAAACCAGCAAACCATATTTATTGCCCAAAGTTTCTGCATGAATACTTGCACTGTCGTAGGTTGCCACTAAAATTGGCGTTTTGTCCCGCGAACCTCCGCCCAATAATCCGATTTCGATGTCGGGAAAAGCTGCCTTTAAATTAGCATACCACTGGTGCATTAAATCGAGAGTTGGTACTACAATTAATGTACTGCGACCAGTGACTTGCATGGCTAATTGTGCCAGATAAGTTTTGCCGGAAGCGGTGGGGAGGACGACTACTCCTTGGCTTCCTGCTTCCTGCCAAGCTGCGAGGGCCTGTTCTTGATGTGGGTAAGGCTGCATTTCCACGCTGGGTACGAGTTCGAGTAGTTCGTATCCCCTCGCTTCGTCGGTGAAGTGAATGCACTCGGCTTGGAGGCATTCTACCAGCGGGCGGTAGTGAATTGCTCGAATGCGGTATTTTTCCACGCGATCGTCCCATGTCGCAAAGTCCACCCAGTCTCTGCCTTTGGGCGGCGGGTGCAGCAATAGAGTTCCGCGATCGAATGTTAAGGTAGGTGTGCGTGGCATTTGTTTAGATAGGGGGGCGAGTTATGCCTGTTAAATTATAAGTGACAGATCAAATATATTGACTCTTCTTGAAATTATCTGCGTTACTCTGTGTTAATCAGCCCTACATCTGCGGTCGATCTATCAATCAAAAAATTATGTAATTCAAGTCTAAATTGAGGAAATTGCGATCGCACTGGATAAAAATTCAACAAATATTCTCCTAGCCGGATTGCCGGATTGCCAAATCTAAAATCTACAAGAGTATTGTCCCGCTGGGGATGGTTTTTAGGTTAGATTCGATCTACGTATGCCTGAGATTAGAGGTTATAGATGGAAATAGGCGTCCCCAAGGAAATCAAGGATTTAGAGTTTCGAGTCGGGCTTAGCCCCACAAGTGTCCGGGCTTGTTCGGACAAAGGCCACACAGTTTTCGTCGAAACGAATGCTGGTGCTGGGGCCGGTTTCGCGGACGAGGACTACGTTCAAGCAGGGGCTAAGATTGTCTTAAAGGCTTCCGATGTCTGGAAGCGCGAACTAATTGTTAAAGTTAAAGAACCGCTGCCTGCTGAGTATCCGCTGATGCAAAAAGAGCAGTTGCTGTTTACATATTTGCACTTGGCGGCCGATCGCACATTAACCGAGCATTTAATCAGCAGCGGAGTCCAGGCCATCGCCTACGAAACCGTCGAACTCCCGGACAGAAAATTGCCACTGCTGACGCCGATGAGCATTATTGCAGGGCGTTTGGCCGTGCAGTTCGGAGCTCGGTTTCTGGAACGGCAGCAAGGTGGCCGGGGCATACTTTTGGGTGGCGTACCAGGGGTAAGACCGGGTAAAGTAGTGATTTTGGGCGGCGGCATCGTTGGCACAGAAGCAGCGCGAATTGCTGTAGGAATGGGCGCCAGAGTGCAGATTTTAGACGTAAATGTCGATCGCCTAGCCTACTTGGAAACTCTGTTCGGTTCCCGAGTAGAATACCTCTACAGCAGTCCTTTGCAAATTGAAGCAGTTGTTCCCGATGCTGATTTGTTAATCGGTGCGGTTTTGGTCTTAGGTAAAAAAGCTCCGGTGCTGGTTTCTCGCGAATTTGTTGCGAAGATGCACCCCGGTTCTGTGATAGTTGACGTAGCCGTTGACCAAGGTGGCTGCGTGGAAACTTTGCGGGTAACTTCTCACACAAATCCTACTTATGTTGAGGAAGGAGTTGTGCATTATGGCGTGCCCAATATGCCCGGTGCCGTTCCTTGGACTGCGACTCAAGCTTTGAATAACAGCACTTTGCCTTATGTTTTGCAGTTGGCAAATAACGGGGTTAAAGCTTTGGAAATGAATCCGAGTTTGGCGAAGGGATTGAACGTGCAGAATCACCGCTTGGTGCATCCGGCCGTGCGCGATGTTTTCCCCGATTTGGCTGATTAGATTCCCATTTTTTCAGCAAATCCCGTAGGGTGCGTCAGATCAAAGCTTGTGGATTATTAATAACCGGACACGATCTGATGCACCGTACTCAACTACACAGCGTTTTGCGATGTTTGGCTAACAGTAAATCCTCGAAACTAAGGCATTTCTCAACCCGAACAGTAATTTGTGCCAAATATTACTAGCAGCCCCGAAAAAAAATAAATTCCCCAAAACACTTGACAGATTCGCGGAGGTATGGCAGAGTAGTAATTCGTGACCGATGCGGAACTGGCGGAATTGGTAGACGCGCATGATTCAGGTTCATGTGGTGCAAGCCTTCCGGGTTCAAGTCCCGGGTTCCGCATTCCAAAGGCAGAAGGAAGTTTGGGGTTAACCCGGTAAAGGCAATAACCCCATTCGCTCTGCTGAATTAAACAATGCTGACAAGTATTCAAAACCCCCTAGTTAAAGAAATCCGCAAGCTGCACAGCTCGAAGGGACGCAGGGAACAACAATTATTTTTACTCGAAGGGACGCACTTGCTCGAAGAAGCTTGCGCGGCAAAATACCCGCTAGCAACGGTTTGCTGCACTCCCGAATGGCTGGAGGATCACGGGAAACTTTGGGAGCAAGTTGGTAATTTAGCCGATCGCACAGAATTAGTAAGTGCAAAAGTGTTAGAGTCGATCGCCACTACAGTCCAACCCGACGGCATTGTCGCCACCGCACCCCGCACCGCAACAGAACCCGCAAAATTGTCAACTTTAGGAATAGCCTTAGAAACCATCCAAGATCCCGGCAACTTGGGGGCGATCGTCCGCACGGCTGCGGCTGCTAATGCCGACGGTTTGCTGCTGAGCGCAGACAGCGCCGATTTAGACCATCCCAAAGTGCTGCGCGCCTCGGCAGGAGCTTGGTTTAAGCTGCCAATGGCAGTCAGTCCAGATTTAACCGCCGAAGTCTCCGCGTATAAAAATCGAGGAATGCAAATTTTAGCAACTGTCGCCGGGGCCAGTTTAAGTTATTGGGAAGTAGATTTGCGAGTGCCGACTCTGATAGTTTTGGGCAACGAAGGCTCTGGTTTGTCGGAAGAATTGAGGAGTTTGGCCGATCGACAAATCCAAATTCCCCTGAGTCGTGGCGTAGAATCTTTAAATGTGTCGATCGCCGCAGCCCTCATCTTGTACGAAGCTCAACGGCAAAGAAGTCAATCGATTTTAGATTTTAGATTTTAGATTTTAGATTGAAGCATTGATCCCACGGATAAATTCGGGGGCAAGTTTATCGGATACAGGTTTTTTATTTCTGGACGGATGAATCCGGGGGCTTGTATCCTGGATGCTTTCGGTCATTAGTTATTAGTCATTAGTTATGAGTCATTATCTGTTGGGGCGGGTTCATCAATATCTGTAACTTCATATTCAGGGCAGCCACGGGGGGCTGCCCCTACAAGATAATGAAACAGCCCTGCCCCTCTACCAATCTCCCCCTCTGAGGTGTGGCGGCTTTTGTTTATATTGATGCAAACTGTAAAGCCAGGAAAGCGGGTACTCTCGTATCAACTGTTCAGGCTGGCATGAAATAAATATGAAGAAGTGTAGCCAATTGCTCTCACAAATGTTAAGATTCTTAACATAACGTAGTATTGTGCACGCCCCAACCAAAACCTAACCTGAGACGGTGCTGACTGGGAGTAGTAGCTAGCTACCATAAAATTAAGCCTCTTTAAATGGAAGGAAAGCGCAAGTCCCCGCCCGCTTTCCTTCCCAGCTAAAGCTAGGGGTTTGCGACTACCGCAAACCTTTAGAGGCACAGATCCTCAGCGGGAAAAGCTCATGAAAACTCTTAAGTCCTCAGATACAGATTCTGTTCGCGCTTACTTGCGGGAAATCGGCCGCGTTCCCTTGTTGACCCATGAGCAAGAAATACTCTATGGGAAACAGGTACAGCGCTCAACCGCACTGCATCAGGAGAAAAATATTTTAGCCGAAGAGTTAGGCCGCGACCCGACGGCGGCTGAATGGGCACAGGCAGTTGGGCTGTCTGAGGCACAGTTGCAGCGGACGATCGAAAACGGGGAAAGGGCAAAGCGCCAAATGGTGGAAGCCAATCTCCGCCTGGTAGTGTCTGTTGCCAAGAAATATATCAAGCGCAACGTAGATTTACTGGATCTAATTCAGGAAGGCACGATCGGGATGCAGCGGGGAGTAGAAAAATTTGACCCCACTAAGGGCTACAGATTTTCTACTTATGCTTATTGGTGGATTCGTCAGGCAATTACTCGGGCCATCGCCGAAAAAGGCCGCACCATCCGCTTGCCGATCCACATTACCGAAAAGCTCAACAAAATTAAAAAAGCTCAGCGCCAACTTGCTCAGCAGCTTGGTCGCGCGGCCACGGCTGCGGAATTGGCATCCGAGTTAGAATTGACTCCCAAACAGATTCGCGAATATCTCGATCGCGCGCGCCTGCCACTTTCCCTGGACTTGCGCGTGGGAGACAATCAAGATACAGAGTTGGGCGATTTGTTGGAAGATACGGGTACTACCCCGGAAGATTTTGCCCTGCAATCTTCCCTGCGGACTGACTTAGATAACCTGATGGCGGAACTGACTCAGCAACAGCGAGAAGTGCTCGCCTTGCGGTTCGGTTTAGAAGACGGGCAAACCTTAACTTTGGCAAAAATAGGCGATCGTCTCAACATCAGTCGGGAACGAGTGCGGCAAATAGAACGGGAAGCTTTGACCAAACTCCGCAAGCGCAAGCAAGATATCAACGATTATCTAGCCAGCTAGCTAGATTGGGGATTGGCGATCGGGTTCCCCCCACTTGCAATCCCCAATCTAAAATCGTAAAAACCGCCGCTTTTAATTCGGTTGTGCCCACTTGGTTGCTATGACTGTCCTGCTACATTAGTAATTACTTAGTAATAAAGATCAGCAGCCATCAGATAAGGGTTATTTAATTTAACCGCCCGCGTCTAACATAACAAGCTGTTTCTGAAACGGAGGTACTCGTGAGCAACTCATCTAATAAATCCCCAGAATTCTTTGAAGAAGACGGAGAAAATGCCAACTTATTATGGCAATACGTGCAGTCAATGGCTCCCGACACAGTTTCTCAGTTGTCTAAGCCGACTTCTCACGAAGTGTTTCAAGTAATGGAGCGAAATATTGTTGGACTATTGGGGAATTTGCCTTCGGAACACTTCGGGGTGACAGTGACTACCAGTCGCGAACATTTGGGTAGATTGCTCGCCTCGGCTATGATTAGCGGTTATTTTCTGAAAAATGCCGAACAGCGAATGACTTTTGAAAAGTCCATACAAGCCAGTGAGAGACATGGCTCGGACGATTAGTAGATTCTTAACATTTAAGTGATCCAAGTGTCAAGCCCCCCCTCGCAAGATGGGGGCTTAATATTTTAGATTTGAGATTTGAGATTTGAGATTTTAGAGGATTGATTTTAGATTAAATAATTGAAGAATTATTGATATTATTCTTACATTCCCAATTCCCAATTCCCCATTCCCCATTCCTAATTAATATGTCTGTTTCTCCTGTTGCCCACAAAGTTATCGGCGTTGCTGCAATCTGGAACGATCGCCAACAAATTTTGATTGACAAGCGCCGACAACATGGACTGCACGGGGGTTTCTGGGAGTTTCCGGGCGGTAAAATGGAGCCTGGGGAAACAATCGAAGCTTGCATAGAACGGGAAATTATGGAGGAGTTGGGGATTGTCGTAGAAGTTGGCGATCGCCTGATTACAATTGACCACGACTACACTAAATTTACAGTTAGACTATACGTGCACCATTGCCGCCACGTCAGCGGGGAACCGCAAACGATCGAATGCGATGAAATTCGCTGGGTGACACTCGACGAAATAGACCAATTTACTTTTCCCAAGGCAAACGCACAGATTATTGCTGCACTGCGGAAAAGTTGAGCTGTAATATCAAATTCGGTTGCTACTGACAACTGACAACTGTCAACTGTCAACTGTCAACTGTCAACTGTCAACTATTTTTGGACGGGCAGAGTAAAGTGAAAACAACTGCCTCTATCGGGTACAGAGTCTACCCAAATTTGACCGTAGTGGGCGCGGATGATGCCTTGACACAGAGACAGTCCAATGCCGTAACCGTCTGTTGATTTATCTCGCTGCAAGCGAAAGCTGTCTTCAAAAATGCTCGCGCAATCTTCTTCAGGAATTCCCGGCCCGCTGTTGCAAATGCTGACTTGAACTTTGTAAGCGGTGCGGTGGAGAATTGAAAGATTAACGGTTCCTTGGTCTGGCGTGTACTTGCTGGCGTTGTCAAGCAGGTTGACTATGACTTGTTTGATGCGATCGGGATCGGCATAAACCAAGGGCAAATCTGCGGGAATGTCTGTTTCTAAGTTCAGACTTTTCGCCTGAAATTTGTCTTGAAACTGCAAGATTACATCTTGACAAATCGCCCCCAGTTCGATTCTTTTTGGTTCAATGTGGAGTTGAGCGTTTGTACCCCGGGCTGCTTGCAGGATATCTGTAATCATACGATCGACAATTTGGATTTGGCGGCGGGCTTGTTTCATCAAATGAGCCGCCAGACTCGGTGTCAAACGCGACTTTTCCCCCTCTTTCACCTTCTGACTTGACTCCAAAGTCTCCAAAGCCAAAGATGCTGCCGTTAAGGGATTACGCAAGTCGTGAGCTAGCATCGCAATAATCCGGTCTTTCAACTGCAACTGCTCTTGCAGGTGTTCTTTTTCCTGTTTGAGGCGAAAAACTTCATCAGAAAGCTGCACAAGTTCGGCGGCGCAAGCAACGGAATAGAGTGGTTTTGGGTTAGTCAGGCTTTCAGCAAGTGCTGGGGCAGACTGTTGCTGAGCTGCGTATTCCTCTACAGAACGCTTCCAGCGGGGCCACCAGTGTTCGAGTTGGGCGATTAAATTGCTGCCGGCGAGAGTTTGTCGCGGATCGGGATGAATTTTGAGCAGCGAGGGAGTGGCTACAAGTTTAAAGTGTTCGGCTAAATCGGGCTGTTCTCCTACGTCGATGATTTGAAGCTCAAAGTCGCAGTCTGCTTTCAAATCCTTTAGGGACTTGCGGATGTGTCTGGTCTGTTCCCGGGAAGAGGAACGCTTGTCTACAAACAGCAAAAGCTGTAAAAGCGGTGCGGAATTGACCTGCTGTTCGGGAGAACAGTCAGTGCCACTTGTGCCGGGTGTGGGATGGACGCTGTTGAGCTTTTCGATCGGGTGAAAATAATTGAGCATTGCCTAGCCGAGTTATTTCACTTCTACTTTAATTTAATACTTACTTTAGATTTATGCTATTGTCCGATAATTTCATTACGGCGGGCCGATGATATTTTTGAGATGGAAGAAAAATGAGTCGCTGCGGGTGGTGGTTCAAGTGGCGGCCGCCTTTTTTGTGCTGTGCCTGTTGCTGACGCTGCACCGCTACTACAGCTTTTACGCTACTTACGACCAAGGCATTTTCAATCAACTTTTTTGGAACGGCACTCGGGGTCACTTGTTTGAGAGTTCCCTCTCTTCAGCTTTGTCCACTAATGTCGTTCACCAAAATCAGCTCCCGGAAGTATCTTACTATCGGTTGGGGCAGCATTTCACCCCGGCGCTGATGTTGTGGCTGCCAATTTACTCGCTGTTTCCCTCGCCCGTCACTTTGACTGTGTTGCAGGTGACTTTAATTACGGCGGCTGGAGGAGTGCTCTATGCTCTCGCCCGACACTATCTGGAACCAAGGCTGTCGGCGACAATTGTTGTGAGCTATTACTGCGCTAACGCGGTCATCGGCCCGACTTTGGGCAATTTTCACGATATTTGTCAAATGCCGCTGTATGTCTTTGGTTTGCTGCTGGCGATGGAGAAGCGCTGGTGGCCGCTGTTTGGGATTCTGGCAACTTTAATTTTGGCCGTGCGAGAAGATGGGGGAGTTGTTTTATTTGGCGTCGGAGTTTACCTGATTTTGAGCCGGCGCTACCCTCGGACTGGTTTGGCTGTCTGCATACTCAGTTTTGGTTATATGATCGTCCTGACCAATCTGATTATGCCTTTGTTTTCTGCTGATATATCCCAGCGGTTTATGATGGAGCGCTTCGGTCAATATGCTGATGGAGATGAAGCTTCTACTCTAGAAATTATTTGGGGAATGGTGAGCAATCCCTGGCGGTTGGTGGCTCAGTTATTTACGCCGTTTTTTGGTAAGATTAGATACCTGCTTGGCCAGTGGTTGCCATTAGCTTTGGTTCCTGCTTTCGCGCCTGCGTCTTGGATGATAGCTGGATTTCCGCTGCTGAAGCTATTTTTAGCGAAAGGAGAGTCGGTGCTGGCGATTAATATTCGTTATGCGATGACTGTGGTTCCAGGGCTTTTTTATGGGGCAATTCTGTGGTGGGCCCAGCGTCAAAAGGAAGAAGATAGAATGGTGAGAGAGGAAAGAATGTTTTTGCGTTTTCCTTCTGCTTTATTTCCTCTGCCTTCTTCTTCAAATTTTCGCCGCTTTTGGGGGTTTTGCATCTGTTTGTCGCTATTTTTTACCTTCACTTCTAACCCAAATCGGACTTTTTCTTTGATTTTGCCCGATGCGATCGATCCTTGGGTGCAGGTTCCTCTCGTCAGACAATGGCAGCACGTTTTGCAAGTGCGGCCGCTATTGGCTCAAATTCCTGCTGATGCTAGCGTGGCAGCGACGAATACTATTGTGCCGATTTTGTCAAGCAGGCGGGAAATTCTCAGGTTTCCGATGTTTGAACTCCGCAATGATGCGGGGAAGGCAGTGAAGATGCAATATGTAATTGCCGATTTGTGGCAGTTGCAGCAGTATCAGGCTGCGTTTCGCGGGGAACGGGGACAGTTGCGGGAGATCGTACCAGCGATCGATCGAATGTCAAAATCTGGAGAGTACGGAATTGTTGGCTTTGAAGACGGCGCGATTTTGATGCGTCAGGGTGCTGTTTCTAATTCTGCATCTGCTGCTGCTTGGACCCGTTTTCGGCGCGAATTGGAGCCGATTTTGAAGAAACGGTAAGCGGGTAGTTACGATCGCCATTGCTTCCCTCAGTGGCTCAAATCTTGAGGAAACCTGTTTTTTTCAGGTAATGGCGATCGAGCAATTTCATGCAAAAACCAGGTTTAGGCATGATTTTCTGTCTTTGTTGCTGCCAAAAGTCAGGCATTGGGCATCAACTTACGCTCAACTTAAATTTAAGGGTGATAATTATACAATAAATCTGTTAATCCTAAACATTAAGTTATATAAATTATTTGGAGGGAGAAAGATGAAAATTTTGGTTTTGGCATGGGAGTTTCCTCCCAGAATTGTAGGCGGTATAGCGCGCCACGTATCGGAACTATATCCAGAATTGGTGAAGCTGGGACACGAAATCCACTTAATTACTGTAGAGTTCGGCCACGCGCCGATGTACGAAGTGGTGGAAGGAATACGTGTGCATCGGGTGGTGGTGGGGCACGCTAGGGACTTTTTTCACTGGGTGGCGAACCTCAACCAAAGCATGGGCCACCAAGGCGGGAAACTGATGCTTGAGGAAGGCCCCTTTGATATCATCCACGCTCACGATTGGTTAGTGGGAGATGCGGCGATCGCCCTCAAGCATACGTTTAAAGTACCGCTAATTGCCACCATCCATGCCACCGAATATGGGCGCTTCAACGGTATCCACAATGACGGGCAGCGCTACATTAACGCCAAGGAAAACGACCTCGCTTACAATGCTTGGCGAGTAATTGTTTGTAGTGATTATATGCGGCGGGAAGCCGAACGGGTACTATCGACTCCGTGGAACAAAATAGAGGTAATTCACAACGGAATCAGATCGGATAAAAAGCCCCGGTGGCACGAATTTGACGCGATGGATTTCCGCCGAAGGTTTGCTGCTGATGATGAGAAAATTGTCTATTATGTAGGAAGAATTAGCTATGAAAAAGGCATTGGTGTATTTCTAAATGCGGCACCTAAAGTAATTTGGGAAATGGGGGGTAAAGCGAAAATTGTAATTGTTGGTGGCGGCAATACAGACCATCTCAAACATTTAGCTTGGCATTTAGGAATTTGGAATAAGTGTTATTTTACTGGGTTCATGTTTGAGGAACATCTTGACAAATTTCAGACGGTGGCTGACTGTGCGGTTTTTCCCAGTCTTTACGAACCTTTTGGGATTGTAGCGTTAGAAAGCTTTGCTGCAAGAGTGCCTGTGGTGGTTTCGGATGCGGGCGGACTTCCAGAGGTTGTGCTGCACACTAAAACTGGCGTTGTTACTGAGGCAAACAATCGGGATTCTTTGGCCTGGGGAATTTTGGAGGTGTTGAAAAATCCGGGTTACGCGCAGTGGTTGGTTGACAATGCTTATGAGGATTTGGAACGCCGATTTAGTTGGCCGAAGTTGGCGATGGAAACCCAGTGGGTTTATGACCGGGTGGTCGAGGAAAGGGCTGAGGTTGATTGGTAAGAACGCTGACTGTTGACTGTTGACTGTTGACTGTTGACTGTGAGTAGAATATCAAGTTTTTTTGTGGCAAATATTAAGAAATTGTAACACAATGATATAGATACACTCTACCTCAGCTTGAGCGCACTCAGAAGATTTAAAGGGAATTAGCATCTTGAATATTTTTAGGGACATCGATCCCCAACCCAGACGCAGCTTACTGACTTTATTCACCGCAGGCCTGCTATTCTGGTCGAGTTTGGCTTCGCTACTGCCAACTTTGCCGCTGTATGTTCAATTTGTGGGTGGCACAAAACAGCAAATTGGCTTTGTGATGGGTGCATTTGCGATCGGACTTTTGCTATCGAGACCGCAATTGGGCAAAATAGCCGACAGCAGGGGTCGAAAACAAGTTTTGCTTCTAGGTGCGTTAGTCGCTGCGATCGCCCCTTTTGGCTACCTGTTAGCTCAATCTATCCCCTTACTGTTACTTATTCGGATTTTTCACGGCATTAGTATCGCCGCTTTTACTACAGCTTACAGCGCTTTGGTAACAGATTTGTCGCCGCCAGGAAAGCGGGGCGAATTAATCGGTTACATGAGCTTGGTGAATCCTATTGGTTTAGCAGTTGGGCCGGCTATTGGCGGATTTGTGCAAGCTTGGGTTGGTTATACTCCTTTGTTTGCGATGTCGGCGGCTTTCGCTGCAATGGCTATATTTTTTACCTGCAAAGTTGCGGAACCTAATTTTGCAGATTTAACACTCTCGGACTCGCTATCTGAGGACAAAAATAGCCAAAAATACTGGCAAATGCTTTGGAATCCTAGAGTGCGGATTCCGGCTTTAGTGTTATTGGTGGTTGGTTTAGTATTTGGAACTTTGAGCACTTTTATGCCTTTGTTTATCCAAGAAACTAAGGCTAATTTGAATCCTGGATTATTTTATTCTACGGCGGCTATCGCCAGTTTCGGGATACGAGTGGTCACGGGACGGGCTTCGGACAAATACGGTCGCGGCTTGTTTATTTCTGGCGGCTTAATCTGTTATGCCGTATCTATGTTATTGTTGTATTTTGCTAACAACAGCAGTGCTTTTTTAATCGCAGCTTTGGTTGAAGGTTGCGCGGGCGGTACGGTTTTGCCGATGATGGTAACACTGATGTCTGACAGGTGCGAACCTCATGAAAGGGGCCGCTTGTTTTCGCTTTGTATTGGCGGATTTGATTTGGGAATTGCGATTGCTGGCCCGACTTTAGGCTTTGTTGCTGAACAAGTTGGCTACAGAAATATGTTTGGTTTTGCTGCTGGCCTTGCTGGCTTGGCTTTGCTGGTTTTTATTACTCAGTCTAGCAAGGGCTTGTCTAATTCGATGAAATTTGCGATCGGTCGAGGCAAAGATATTTATGCTTTGAATCAGTAAACGTACCAAATTAAAAAAGTTATGAGTTTTAAGTGGTGAGTCGAATTAATTTCTTAATTCACAACTCAAAACTCAAAATTCATAACTTTTAGTAGTGGGCTTGGAGGGATTCGAACCCCCGACCTCATGGTTCGTAGCCATGCACTCTATCCAACTAAGCTACAAGCCCCTGTAGAGTTCAGATTTAATCTAAAATTGATTAAGTTCTTTTCTCACAGAATCTAACAGTAACACCATTACCAAAATAATGCAAGACCTTTCGCAAACTTTTTCTAAATTGCCCGATGTGGCACAGCTAACTCACCTCGACAACAGCGGGGAAGCCCAAATGGTGGACGTTTCGGCGAAGGTGCCGACTGTGCGGCAAGCTGTGGCTGCAGGCCGGGTGCGGATGTTGCCGGAGACTTTTGCCGCGATTGAGGCGGGGAATGCGCCGAAGGGTGATGTGTTGGGCACTGCAAGGCTGGCTGGAATTATGGCGGCGAAACAGACTGCACATTTGATTCCTCTGTGTCACCCTCTGCCGCTGAGTAGCGTGGAGGTGCAGGTGATGCCGGATGCTGGGTTGCCGGGGTATCAAATTCGGGCGACGGTGAAAATTAAGGCGGAAACAGGGGTGGAAATGGAGGCGCTGACGGCGGTTTCGGTGGCGGCGCTGACTTTGTATGATATGGCGAAAGGATTGGAAAAGTCGATCGCCATTGAATCGATTCGCCTGGTGAGTAAAAGTGGCGGCAAGTCTGGAGACTATGAAAATGTAGAGGCATAAGTTTCCTGCCGAAAGAGGGATGCAGCATTCAAAAAGCTGCACTTATGATTAAAATAGGCACAGAACTACTAATATCAAGTGAAAAACTATGCCTCCTCGTTGGCCTCGCAAACCCGATCGCAATGATCCAGAGTACCGCCGCTTAGATGACCGGATGAATTTTGCTATCCACGTCGGTCTTTTTTCTGCTACCAATTCTGGTTTGTGGTTTGTTCACAATTTGCAAAAGGCTGATTGGCCTTGGGCAATTTCGGTAACGGGTGGATGGGCTCTAGTAGTTTTGGCCCACGCGATTTACCATTTTGCGATCGCCGATTATTCGCCCCTCACCAAAGATTCTGGCTGAAGGCAGTTGGCGACGATTTGTTAAGTCTTTTGATTGATAACAAATAACTTTCGGCTTTTTTGATATGGCTAATACTACACAGGCGATCGAATCCTTAGCAGCCGAAATCGGCGAAAATGTCTACATTGACATTGCCAAGTGGCATTTGTATCTCAATGATGCTCACCTGCATACCGTTGTTGCCCAACAGCTTTATTCCATGCTGGAAGATGGCAATTTAGATGCTGACAAAGTTGGACAAGTTTTGCAAGGAATTCCAGTCAAGTTGGGTGGCGGCAAGCGGGAAGTGCCACTGGCTGATTTAATTCCGATGCAGTGTCAAGTTCAATTGATGGATGTTCTTGAGGAATTTCAACGGAAAATGTAAAGTAAAGGGCGGGTTTTGTACGCAGATTGTGGGCGTTGTGTCTGGTATTTCGCCCTTAACCCGCCCCGACAATTTTATTTGCGAAAACGCCCCCGAATACGATCGACAAACATATCAACTTCCGGCAACTTCATCTGACTGACAAACACGGCAAAAACCCCTAACCCTACAAAACTTGCCACACTCAACTGCACTAATTGAATTACCAAACCTTCAGTACCCAAAACTCTTTGACAGCCTTGCAGAGTAGCCAAGGTAACGAAAGCAGTTAGACAACTGCCAGAAGTTAACCCCAGAAAAGGTAAACCCCACTGCCCCCAAGGCAGACCACCCAGCTTTTTATCTAAAAAGTACAAAAGCATAATCATCGAAAGAAGATTCACTCCCACCGTCGCCAAAACTAATCCGGGCGCGCCAAAGGCTCCTACCAACAAATAATCCAAAAGAGCGTTTAAAAAGATATTGATAATACTGATGCGAAAAGGCGTTTCTCCGTCTCCCAAAGCGTAAAATACCCGTACCACAACGTCGCGTCCTAAGTACACAAACATTCCAATACTGTAAGCCATCAATATCGGCGTGACAAACAGCGAGGCCTCTCGATCAAAAGCATAGCGTTCGTAAACAACGCGGACGATCGGCCCAGCAAGTGTTACCATTAAAGCGCTCAGCGGCAGCATCGTCAGGGCTGTCAAAATTAAAGATTGACGAATTCGATCTTTTAATTCCGGCCAATCTCTCGGATCGGTGAGGCGAGAAAATATGGGTAGAAATGGCACTAAAATTACATTAGAAATGATCCCTAAAGGCGTCATAACTAACAAGCCACTGTAACCCAACGCAGAGGCAGCTTGAGGGATGTAGGATGCGAAAAATAGGTCAGTATAGACATTAATTTGCAGCATTCCTGATGATAAGGTCGCAGGAACCATCACCTTAATTACTTCTTGCACTCCCGGCCGTTTAAAATTAAACCGCAAGCGCAATGTTCCCAAGCCGGCGCGCCACTGCGCCACCAGTTGCACCAGCCACTGCAAAACTGCGCCCGCTAAAGTTCCCCAAGCTAACACTAAGCCGCCAATTAGTGCGTATTCTGGTTGAATAATTTTGTCTCCGAGTTGCAGTGCGAGAATCCCTAAACCGCCGACAAGTGCAACGCTAGAAAATAAAGGACTAATCGAAGGCAACCAGTACATATCGGCAGCGTTGAGAGTGCCGAAACCAATGCCGATTAAGCCTGAAAGTAACGCCATCGGCGCCATAATCCGAAATTGCTGGACGGCAATTGCTTTGATTTGTAAACCTTCTGCTGTCCTATTTAATCCCGGTGCCACCAAATCGATCGCTGGATCTGCAAAAATAATTAAAGCGACTGTTACCAACAGCAATATGCCCCCGACTAAGGTGGTGATAGTCTCGACTAAGGGTGCTGCTTCTTTTTTATCCCGGCGAGCTAAAACACTGACTATGGCGCTGTGAAATGGCCCATTAATCCCTCCCAGCAAAATAAATAAGAAACCAGGGATGACGTAGGCGTAGTTGTAGGCATCGACGGCGACACCGACTCCAAAGGCTGCGGCGATCGCAATTTGGCGCACCAATCCAAAGACTTTGCTAATTAGAGTGGCGACTGCGACAATGCCGGCAATCCCTGCGAGGGAACGAGAGGGCTTCTGTAATTGGGACACAAATGGTTACAAACGCTAGTGCTAAAAGGATTCACTTATTTTAATCGCGAATCGGGAGAATCATATCATGAACTCATAAAACTTCTAGGGGGAATTGCGCTGATACCAATTTTATCGATATTACTGACTTGCGGCAATTTAATAATCGATCGGGACTATGCGTCCTAACTACAAACCGCCCTTTCGTGCTATGATGCGTCAATCTAAAATCTACAATATACAATCTACCCTCTAAAAATGATGAAACAAATGAGTTGAGAAAAGCAGATAAATAACATATAGTTGATAACTTATGATCGATTGTGTTAGCTCCCAGACTTATTTAAGAAGTGCGAACCCAGGTATTCGGTTATAGGTAAAATCTACAATCTACAATCGAGAATCTAAAATCTAAAATCTAAAATCGAATGACTGGCTTAATTTACCAATATCCTCCTCTTTTACCCGGAATTCTCATCAAACGTTACAAGCGATTTTTTGCAGAAATTGAACTAGATTCGGGAGAAATAATCACCGCGCACTGTCCGAATACTGGCCCGATGACTGGTGTTTACATTCCGGGCAATCCAGTGCTAGTATCTCCCAGCGACAATCCCAAACGCAAATTAGCTTATACTTGGGAATTAATTAAAGTTTGCGACACTGTGCCAACTTGGGTGGGAGTTAATACTGGGCTGCCAAATCGAGTAGTTAAATTAGCTTTGGAATTGAAATTGTTTCCAGAGTTGGGCAATTACAGTTTAATTCAACCGGAGGTTGTTTACGGCACTGATAAAAAAAGTAGAGTGGATTTTTGGCTAACGGGTCAGGAAAAACCGATTTTTCTGGAAGTGAAAAATACAACTTGGGTAAAAGAGGAGTTAGCTTTATTTCCCGATACAGTGACGGAGAGGGGACAAAAGCATTTGAGAGAATTGATAGAAGTGGTGCGGCAGGGTTCGAGGGCTGTAATGCTGTATTTTATTAATCGCGGGGATTGTACGGATTTTGCTCCGGGGGATAGTGCCGATCGCCTTTACGGAGAATTGTTCAGACAGGCGATTAGTGAAGGTGTAGAGATTTTGCCCTGTCGCTTTGATGTGACACCGGAAGGCATTCGCTATTTGGGGTTAGCAAAACTGGATCTACTAACCCCTAAATGATTGATTAGTTTAAATTGCCTGCATTTCTCGATCGATCTCGACACTAGCCACGCCCGGTACGCTCTTTAGTCCTTCTAGCTTCGATTGAGAAACTTCTCCAGTAATGATGCCAGTAACAGCTAGCACCTGCTCCACTTTCATTCCCGCCGATTCTAAGGCAGTGACAACCGATTGAATTACCGATATGTTTTGGTCGTCAACAGTCACTATGATGCGCTGTACTTGTTCGTCAGACATATTTAGCATCCTTTGGAGCAAATCCATTGCGGTATTGTAAATTGTCTTCTGTTAAATCCCCGCAGGCTTAAAGTGCTGCGGGGATTTGGATATTCTTCATTACGGAGCTTCTACTAAGCCACTTCCGACACGAGTACATGGTAATGGTAGTGCCATAGCATAGGCAGTCAGCAATTGCCAAAGTTCAGCACCTCGTTTACCAGTCGATTCGGCATACAGGGCCGCGATGCCAGCTACGTGAGGTGTAGCCATGCTAGTGCCATTGTAAGCAGCATAACGCCCTTTATTCATAGGCACTGATGAGTATACTTTCACTCCTGGAGCGGCGATATCGACTTTAGTTCCTTGAATTAGCTCAGAGGTAGCCGAGAAGTCAGCCACTTGGACGCAGTTATCGATCGCTGCAACAGCCATAATCGACGGGCTATTGGCTGGTTGTCCGACGGTTCCTCCGGTTCGTCCGTTATTGCCTGCGGCTGCCACGATCAGACACCCATTTTGCAGTGCTCGGCGGCCGACAGTTTCGTAAGCAGTAGACGGTGTTCGAGTGGTGTTTCCTAAAGACATCGAGATCACTTGACACCCATTGGCGATCGCCCATTCCATCCCAGCCAGAATCCAGGCACCAGCGCCACTACCGGCATTGCTCAACACTTTACCGACATAAATGGTCGATTTGTGAGCGACCCCATATCTGCGACCGTTCTGATCCTTGAACCCGCAGGCTGTCCCGATGCAGTGGGTACCATGACTGTTGCCATCTTGTACGTCCTCCCCTGGTACGAAGGACTGCGATACGATCGATCGGCCTGCGAAGTCGGGATGTTGGAGATCCATCCCCGTATCCAGCACAGCAACTTTCATTCCACTACCAGTCAACAGAGACTTCATCACCTTCGTCGCCTTCAGGCCCCAAGTAAACTCGGTATCATCAGTAAAACATTCTTGTTTCTGGATGTCTGCTACCTCTGTATTAGTGGCTTTGTCGTACAGGTTATCCACCGCATCGCGATAGCCCCGCAGGTAGTCTGCCGACAACCCATCGCCAATCGCGTAGAAGGTGCTCTCCGGCTCGATCGCCAGAATAGCCGAATCCTCTCCCGCTGATGTCATGATGCTGCTTAAACCCCCTTCGTCTAAGGAAACAACGGCAACGCCGAGAGTAGGAAACACCGCTCCCCCTGCTGCTGCAATTTGGCTCAAGTCTAGAGCAGAGTCGGGGAAATCGGCAGCATTTGCCAGCCCTCTGATACCAGTTTGGTCGCTCAGGAGGTCTAATCCTTCTGTCACTGCATCTTCGCGGAAAGTAATAATGTAACGCCCTGTCGTTTCATCGGCTTGGGCAGTTTCTGGGATGGGAAAACTAGGTTGTTCAGACATAAATACCTCTTATTTAGAGTTGGATAATACGGTGAGTGCGATAATAGACTTATTGAATTACAAGGCTGTGACTTGTGAGGAAACAGCCCTGTATTTCATCCATGCTCCTAAAGGTTGAATACGAAATAGTCAACAGAGAGCCGAATCGGGGTTCCCCATTTTATGTTGACCCAAATACTAACAACACCGTTGTTTGGGGCAACGTTATGGAGAGTATACCGAGCATTACCAATAAACTTTCCACCTCCAGAAGCGCCTTCACCAATCGCAACGAAGACGAGAGAGTTGGGTGTGATTATGCCCCAATTAAGATTCAAGATGTGCTGTCCGTTGCGATCGCCCCAGTCATGGCGATAACGGTAGCCATTACCGAAAAATGCTTCTGGCGAAGCTCCTTCTTGAGACATACCAAATTGATCCACCTCTTCAACTTTGGCGTCTTGGTTTTCCTGGACTGCTGGAAACTGCGACATGGAAGTTGAGGCATGAAGTTTAGTCGTAGAAGACCTTGTTTATTTCCTTGTTATTTAACAACCTTAAGGGCAAGTAGTTTCTAGCTATATGCTGAAGCTAGATAACTGCTTTTGATCTAATAATCACCCAAATTTACTTGGAGAACAATACGACGATCCGCGTATAGGATGATGAAGATATTGCAACAACTTACGTAACGGTTACGATTCATGTTTAAATTGAGTTGTCAAGTTAAATTTAGAATAAAAATTTAACTTGACAACGCCACTCAGATTTATGCTGTCAAATTCAGCGTGAAATTGTCGTAACTGTTAATATCAAGCAACCGGAAGCCTACATTAGTTGCTTGGGTGCTGCTTGTCCACTCACACCAGTCAAATGCTTGTGGAGGGACAGGCCTCACGTAAGGCCCTGACCAATTTGCTCCGTTATCAGCCTCGGCATAGTAACAGTAGTAGCGATTCAGACTACGCAAACTCCCTCCATATACCACTTTGCATTCGCCAGGATTGAGCCGCCACCAACCTTTTTTTGCCCAATTCCCACCATCTGGGCAGTTGGGACGATAGTACATAATAGCTACCCAAACACCAGATGTATATTTGTTGCAAATTGTGAGCATATTCCACCTCTTACAATGAGTAATTGCCAATGAATACGGTTCTATTTCCCTGTGTTGGAACGGGTAAATTCCGGTAAAACTTCTTTGTTTTCCACAGAGAACATCGATGATGCACGTAGGGTGTGAAGCAATGTTTGATTTTCGATGCCCGGTTTAGCATCTGATTGTCCTTCGCGAGCTGTCGAATCTTGTTTCAGGGCATCGACATCAACAAAATCGACTGTTGCATCTTCTTGGCTTTTTTGAGGTAAAACTTCTTTGTTTTCCACAGAGAAGATTGATGATGCGCGTAGCGTGTGAAGCACTGTTTCATTTTCGATGCCCGGTTTAGCATCTGATTGACCTTCGCGAGCTGCCCCATCCTGTTTCTGAACACCGACATCGACAAAATCGACCGTTGCGTCTACATTATTGGTTTCCATTTTTACCTCCGTAGTGGATTTTTGTTGGGCACAGTTTACAGACTCCATATAGCGTTTGATCTCATAGTCCTCAAAATAAACTTGGAGAGCAATACGACGATCCGCGTATAGGATTATGAAGATATTGCAACAAATTCCCCGTTGAACAACCCCAACTTTTCCAGAGCAACCATCACAGCAGCCGTCCGGGTTTGTACGCTTAGTTTCCCGTAAAGATGCTCCAGATGTTTTCGCACTGTTCCTTCACTGCAACCGAGCACTTTAGCGATTCCTGCATTGCTTTTATCTTTGGCAATCCAGAATAAAACCTCCGCCTCGCGTTTGGTGAGTCCTAGCGATTCCAGGGTCGAAATAGAGAATGATTGCAGTTCTTCTTCCTCCAACAGCAAGAGATATTGCTCTTTGATGGGATCGGGAATCAGACGGACGCTCAACTGTCTTCCTGCTTGTTGAATATGCAATGGCAAACAGCGAGAGGGAATATTGCGGTTGAATGCGATTCGCGCAATCTGCTCCTGGCACCAATGTTGTAAGGATTCTGGCAATGAGTAGGGAATGCGGTGTAAAAAATACTGGCTCAAAAGTTCTTCTGCCCGTTGAGTCATGAATTGCACTTTGCCTGCAATCTCCACAACTATCGCCCCTACGCGATCCAAAATTTGCTTGACTAATCCCTTAATGAAAGTATCTGGCTCCTTGTCTGTGCGATCGCATAAAACTTCGAGAGTATAATGTTGGTAGCAATTTTCGTAGCTTTTTGCCTCAGCTTTTGCTGCTGGGAATTTATCAATACCTTCAGATGTTAAAATAACTGCGCGCTGACGCTTTGGTGTCTGGGAATTCATGGGAAGTATCTCCATTGGCATACAGGGTGAGAATGACGGAACCAGATACTCATGCGGTGCGGGTATCTAGCTCATTTCACTCTTGTTGAGGTATATAAGTGTAGAAATGCACTCTGAGATTTTTTGACAGTCCCTGATTTAAATTGCTTTTCTTAAGTAATCACTAACAATAACAGTCACTAGCTGTTAGTTACCAGTCGCATAATCGAGTGACTTGCATAATTTTTATTTGTGTGTTAATCGAAGTAGAGGCTATTGTAGAGATTAGTGGCGAAAAAGAAAGTGACAGTCAATCGATTTGAGATTTGAGATTTAAGATTGAAGAAAATGTTGAGTTGATAAATTACCTGTCAATATCAGGCGATGTTTCGCTTACAATACACTTGTAGCATCTAATAAAAAAGAGCGATCGCACTATGGGAATGACTCTGACCGAAAAAATATTAGCCAAAGCATCAGGCCGCACTAAAGTCGAGCCCGGAGAAAATATCTGGGTAGAAACAGACGTATTGATGACCCACGATGTCTGCGGGCCCGGCACCATCGGCGTTTTCAAACGCGAATTCGGTGAGAATGCTAAAGTCTGGAACCCAGACAAAATCGTCCTCATTCCCGACCACTACATTTTCACTAACGACGAACGCGCTAACCGCAACGTCGATATTCTCCGCGATTTTGCCGCCGAACAAGGGATAAAATACTTTTACGACATCACGGATCGATCGGACTTCAAAGCAAATCCCGACTACAAAGGAGTTTGCCACATCGCCTTAGCACAAGAAGGCCACACCAGACCGGGCGAAGTGCTCTTCGGCACAGATTCCCACACCTGCAATGCCGGCGCTTTCGGACAATTTGCCACCGGTATCGGCAATACAGACGCGGCTTTTATCATGGGAACCGGCAAACTGTTAATCAAAGTTCCGGCAACCATGCGCTTTGTGTTCAACGGTGAACTGCCGGATTATTTGTTAGCAAAAGACCTGATTTTGCAGATTATTGGTGATATTAGCGTGGCCGGTGCTAACTACCGGACAATGGAATTTGCGGGCGATACAGTTGAGCGTTTGACGATGGAAGAACGGATGACGCTGTGCAATATGGTGATTGAAGCTGGTGGTAAAAACGGCACGGTTGCGCCCGACAAAACTACGTTTGATTACGTTACTTCGCGGACAGACAAACCTTTCGATTCATTTTACAGCGATGGGGATGCTAAATTTTATAGCGATCGCACCTACGATGTCAGCAAATTAGAACCAGTCGTCGCCAAACCGCACTCTCCCGACAACCGCGACTTAGCCCGCAACTGCCGCGATGTCAAGATTGATCGAGTTTACATCGGTTCCTGCACCGGCGGCAAAACCTCCGACTTCCTGAATGCCGCCCGCATTCTGAAAGGAAATAAAGTCAAAGTTCCGACTTATTTAGTACCAGCAACTCAGAAAGTTTACGAAGATTTGTTTGTCACAAAATACGATGGTCAAACGCTTTCGGAAATCTTCTTAGCTGCCGGTTGCATCGAACCCGCAGCGCCTTCTTGCGCCGCTTGTTTGGGTGGCCCGAAAGATACTTTCGGGCGGATGAATGAACCTGAAATTTGCGTGTCTACAACTAACCGCAATTTCCCCGGCCGCATGGGGAATAAAGAAGCGCAAGTTTATCTAGCTTCGCCTTATACGGCGGCGGCGTCTGCCCTGACTGGGTATGTCACCGATCCGCGCGAATTCCTGTGTTAGATAGTTGCTTGTACCAGTTGTAGGGTGCGTCAGACTTTCACTCTAGAATTAATCGAGGGTTTCGGATATGACGCACCTTATATTATGTTCGATCGATTAGTCTCGATCGGGGCGGGGCGGGTTTATTGTATTGTCGATTCTAGGCGATTATTGTCGCCCAAGCCGCCCCTACCAGACATGGAATTAGATTGTAACCAATCGATTCATCTTAAATTAAATGAACAAGCTAGGTGAGATTTGAAAATAATCGCCGAGTGCCTTAGCTTGTGCTTTGCTAATGGATCGCTTGCCGTTCACAACTTCAGATACTACGCCGCTAGATCCAATGATACCTACCAAGTCTGCTTGGCGGGTGTCGCTGGATTCCATGATATGTTGCAAAATCTCATGAGGTTCGGATTTGTCTATGGGATAGTTTTCTGTCTCGTAAACTTTTATCAAAGTGACTAATAACTTGTATAAAACTTTCTCCTCTGGAGTGAGGTTTTTAGCAAATGTTAGCCTTTCTGCAACTGCCAGGAGGCGATCGTATTCTTCTTCAGTTTCGATCGCCTTGGGAGCAATTTCTGCCAGCAAGTTGCTGTAAGTCGTTCGGTCAAAAGTAAGGGTCATTTTTCCATTTTTCTTTGTCGTATTCAGAGTGGCTTAGAAAATATTTGTAGAAAACAGTTTGGTTCTCATAGTTAATCCCAACAATCAGGCGATAGTCGTTGCCTTTGATATTAAAGACGGTAAAGTTTCCTACGGCTTCGGCATCCCGATAAATTTTGCGAACATCCTCCAAATTCTGCCATTCCGCTTTGTTGACAGTTTCTTTCCAAATCTCAATTTGGTTTTTGACATCCAGGTATTTAGCAGCATCATTACGGAGGTTGCGGAGCGAAATTAGGTGCATTTGTTTTGACTTTTTTGGTGGTTTTGTCTTGCATCTCTTTCCCTTCCCTAACGTGGCTTATTCCATCACTTTATACAGGACTTACTCACAGATTTTATCTATACCAATCCTGGCAGGAGTCGTAAACTTTTTACCCCACCCCAACCCTCCCATTGGTAAGGGGAGGGAGTGAAAAAATCACAAATGATTTAGGATTGCTATATAGAGCGATCGCTGTCCACCAGAACTCTACAGGTGATCTCAAAGTTCGGTTATGCAGGGTAATACCAAATCCGGGTTAGGCATCCCCTTTATTGTCATTGCGAGGGAAGCAAAGCAATCGCAGAGACGCAAGCGATTGCTTTGCTTCCCTCGCAATGACGGAATATTTATAACAGGGGTGGTAAACTCGGATTTGGTATAAGTCCTGTTTGTATACTTATACTCTCATTTTGAGAGTAAAGTGTCAAGGGTCGATCGGGTAAACATTTTTTAAGCCACGTAGGTGAGTTGTGTTTGTGCAGTACGCACTGTGCACCCTACTTGAATTGACAGGAGATTTACTTTGAAAACACTATTTTTAGCTTGGCAAAGCCCGCGCAGCGGTTCTTGGTTTCCGATTGGTCGATTGACATTTAACGGTAAAGAATACCAGTTCAATTATACAAATGGTGTTTTAGAGGCGAAACTTAAGTGCGGGTTTCTGCCTTTGCCATCTTTCCCGGATTTCAATAATGTTTACACTTCACAGAAACTGTTTTCGTTGTTTTCTAATCGAGTGATGGCGCGATCGCGCCCTGACTACCAGGAATTTGTACAGTGGTTGAATATCCCTGAACACGAACATGACCCAATTGCTTTATTGGCGCGCAGCGGAGGCAAACGGGCAACTGATAAATTTGAGGTGTTCCCTTGTCCCGAACGAGATGAAAATGGACGTTACTTTATCCATTTTTTTGCAGATGGACTGCGATACCTTTCAAAGTCGGCAATTGAACGGATTAATCGGCTTCAAGTGGGCGAACTTTTGTATTTAGCCCACGAATTTCAAAATCCGCGCGCTTCCCGTCTGCTTCTGTGTACTAAAGATCACTGGATTGTCGGCTATTGTCAGCGCTATCTGGTGGATGATATTTTTGAAATTATTTCGCAGCATCGAGAATTGGTTCGCGTAGAAGTCGATCATCTCAATCAACCCCCAACGCCGCTAAATTTCCGCTTGCTGTGCAAGATGACTGCCGATTGCCAGCAAGGCTTCCGCCCCTTCCAAGGCCCGATGTACCAGCCGGTTAGCAGTGATGTTTTAGCTGCAAGTGCGATCGGATAATCAGCAACAATAAGTAAAATTACGATCGCAGAATTAGGGAAGAAGTCAAGTTAATTGTTGTGAATTGAATACATAAAATTGCACAATTTAGACGAATAATTAGCTATCTCTTGACTTTTTTTACATAATAGAGTATGTTTGAGCTAATTTATCGATTCCAAATTTCGCATTCTCAGTTAAACCCATACAATTTCTGAAAATTAGAGCTACACATTGCTAATGATTTGGATTAGTATTGTTGCGCTGAGTGAAACAAATTCGAGTTCTATTTTTTATACTTAGAACTCATATTGATGTGAAATTGAACCATCACAAACTTCAGATAATTATGAGTATGAACAAAAAAATAAAGATTGGGGTTGCTGAAGCTTTTGGTACTTTTGTGTTGGTATTAGGTGGATGCGGCAGTGCGGTTTTAGCTGGAGACAAAATCGGCTTTTTGGGAGTATCGATCGCTTTTGGTCTATCCCTCTTAATCATGGTTTATACCATCGGCCCTATCTCTGGATGCCACATTAATCCGGCGGTAAGCATCGGTTTAGTAGTTGCCAAACTGATCGATGCTGTTTTGCTTCCTTATTATATAGGAGGTCAGATTGTAGGGGGAATTTTAGGCGGTCTTGTTTTGTACATGATAGCATCAGGAAAACCCGGTTTTGATGCGGCTGCTTCGGGATTTGCATCTAACGGTTTTGGAGAACATTCTCCCACTGGTTACGGGCTTTTGGCAGCAGCTTTGACGGAAATTGTACTGACTGCTTTTCTGTTATTTACAATCATGGGTACTACCCATCCCAATTATCCCGTAGGTTTGGGCGGAATTCCGATCGGCTTGATGCTGGTGTTGATTCACTTAGTCGGAATTCCCGTAACCAATACTTCGGTTAACCCAGCTAGAAGTATCGGTGTGGCACTTTTTCAAGGCGGATGGGCAATCCAACAGTTATGGGCGTTTATTGTATTCCCAGTGATAGGTGGAATTATCGGCGTTTTGGCTTATAATTTCATTAAACCCACTCTGGAAGAAATTTGAGCGAAAATCAAAAAGAAACCGGGTTTATTGAATTTTTTAGGGTGGGAGAATTCATCCGGCAACTTAAGAAACCCGGTTTGTCGATCGCACAACTTGATAAAATTGCAAGTATTCGGTAAATAGGTGCCATGATTACGATCGTGATGGGAGTTTCAGGTTCTGGGAAAACTACTGTTGGCAAGTTGCTGGCGCAATCTCTCAATTGGGATTTCAGCGATGCCGACGATTTTCACCCATCAGCTAATATCGAGAAAATGAGTCGGGGCATTCCTTTAGAAGATGCGGATCGCCTTCCTTGGCTATTACAATTGCAAGCTACAATAGACAGGTGGCTGTTAGAAAATAAAAATGTGGTTTTGGCTTGTTCTGCTTTAAAAACATCTTACCGCGAAATGCTCTACCGAGACCACAAGCGAATGAAGATAGTTTATCTAAAATGTTCTTTTCAGCTATTAGCCACAAGGTTAAAAACTCGCGAAAATCACTACATGAAAGCAGATTTGCTGTTAAGTCAGTTAGACAGTCTCGAAGAACCTGAAGATGCAATTATCATAGATGCTTCGCAGCCGTTAGAGTTAATCTTGCGCCAAATTAAAAATTATCTGATGTGCGGTTAATTGCCCACAATAAAACCTCTCATACCAAATCTGGCTTAAATACCCCTTGATTTCTTAGTTTTTCTCAGGTAGAAGGAGAGTTTGTATAACAATCCTCGCATCATTTGTGAATTTCTTACTCCCGAGCGGGTTCGGAGAGGGTTGCGCTGGGGTAAAAAATTTACGACTCCTGCAAGGATTGCTATATAGTATGGATTTCAAACAGCCGGATTGAGGTTTTTTAAGGCGGATTTAGTATAAGAGTTATTTTTTCTGATTAACCGAGTTTCTGAACCACATTTAGCCTCCTCTCCGTTTCCAGGCTGATAGGTTTGCGGCCCTAATTTTTGTACAAATACAAGAAAGCTTCTACTTCAGCCCCAGTAGGTTGAGATCTAATTGCCCCGGGTTTCATCGCTGTCATCGCACCTACCGCACTGGCATAAGTTACAATTGTTTGGGCTATTTTTGGATCGGCTAAATTCTTAATTCCCTGCTTGCACAACTGTCGCACAAAACCAGCCAGAAATGCGTCGCCTGCACCTGTTGTATCCTCAACATCTACTGTAAATGCGGGGATTTTTCCTTCATTTTCCGAGATACAATAAGCGCAACCTTTCTCGCCTGCTGTCACCAAAACGCCTTCTACAGAATCGAGACGGTAGGTAATAGCTCCAGCGTCGGTAGTGTCAAACAACCATTCGGCTTCTTCCTCAGATAACTTGACAAAATCAACTTTTTTTAAGATTTTTCTAATGCGCGCTTTTGCTTCGTCTGGATTTGGCCAAAACACGGGACGCCAATTGATGTCAAGTATAATTTTAACGTCGTACTGTTCTGCTAGTTCGATCGCTCGGACGATCGCCTCTCGACTTTCAGGATAAGCTAATTCTAAAGTGCCTAGCACTAAATATTCGGCATTTTCAAACAGCACTTCGGGTAGTTGTGCAGCGAGGAGGCGGGTGTCGGCAAAATCCGCAGTATCAAATTTGCCAAAACCGGCAAAAGATCGATCGCCCGCTTCATTCCGCAAGACATAAACTTGTCGCGTCGGCGCACTTGGATGTCGCTGCAATCCAGCAAGATCAACCCCTACTTCTTGCAATACCTGCACTAGGGAATTCCCCAATTCATCCCCACCTACAGCACCGATAAATCCCGCCGCCGTCCCCAATTTAACCAAAGCACAGGCAACATTAGCAGGAGCACCGCCGGGATATGCCGTCCAAGATTCTACCTCTTCGAGAGAGACTCCTGGTTTGTCTGCTAAACAATCAAATAAAACTTCACCCAGACATAGAACGCGAGGATAAGTCATAGAAATTTGAGATTTGAGATTTGAGATTTTAGACCAGCAGTAGACAGGTCAATAATGATTTTTAACCCATCCCAGGAAAATTGCCAGCTATTTTTTTATGGCTGCTCCTATAATATCAGACTTACTGATATTGGCAGTTACTCCCTAAAGGCTCAAATATAGTGCGGGGGTATCAGTTAGTTGTTTTACGCGCCAACATCTGCAGGTTGGGCCCGGATGTCAGATGGAGGTAGGTAAAGGCAGCATCCGCCACCCGACGCACAAGCAGTGGTGGCTGCCCGTCTTGCCTTGTGCGCGCTGGGTTTGCACTCCTGGCGATTCTGCAAGCGAGTTGGTGCTTCGGGCCCGAAAAAGTAGCACAGCAAATTTAATTTTCTCTTCATACTTGATCCCTCATCCTTTAGAATTGTAGATAGGTAAATATGCAGACATAGGAAAAATTTATGAGTGGGATTGTCTCTGGAACCCCTGTCACCCTGTCGGACAGAGAATTGCAAGTGGTAGAGTTAGTAGCAGCGGGATTGACTAATGAGAAAATCGCCGAAAAGTTAGAGATTAGCAAGCGTACAGTTGACAACCACATTAGCAATATCTTGAACAAGACGCGGGCTGACAATCGAGTTACGCTTGTACGCTGGGCGTTGCAGTGGGGAAAGGTATGTTTGGACAATATTAACTGCTGCCCTTTACCGCGGCCGATCGATAAAGAAGTATCTTAAGTAGGGATTTTGGTTGGGGACAGGCAAAGAAATGATGCAAACGGCACAAGAAAAACAACTCCGCTATCAAATTCAAAGCCCTGGATTACCGCTGGCGGTGTATCGCGAAGTGGCGACCCATTTGCGTCAAGTTGAAGGGGTGCAAACCGGTTTAATTCCGCAGCAGTCGCAGCGGTTTGATTACTACGACAGCCAAGTTGGGGGTTTGTGGATACAGTATCCTGAAGGGTTCGATTTGGCAGGTCGCGAGCGGGTCGATCGCATTTTGGCTTATTATGGCGATCGTTACGGAGCCTGGGAATCATTAGTTATTGGTTAACCCTTCGATGATTCGGCGATTGAAATCACTACTACACAAACGAAGTCCGCCTACGCGGACTAAGAAATAAAGACTGACTAACAAAATGAGTGCAATTAAAACTTTAACGGGAACGCGGGATATTTTGCCCGATGAAATTCGATATTGGCAAAATGTCGAAGAAGTAGCTAGAACAATTTTGAAAAAAGCGGCTTATCGAGAAATTCGGACGCCAATTTTTGAACAGACATCTTTATTTGAACGCGGCATCGGCGAAGCTACCGATGTTGTGGGCAAAGAAATGTACACTTTTAAGGATAAGGGCGATCGATCGATTACTTTGCGTCCAGAAGGCACAGCCGGAGTAGTGCGAGCTTTTATTCAAAATAGTTTAGAAGCTCAAGGTGGATTGCAGCGTCTTTGGTACGCGGGGCCGATGTTTCGCTACGAACGTCCTCAGCAGGGACGGATGCGGCAATTTCACCAAATTGGCGTAGAAGTTTTGGGAACTGCCGATCCTCGTGCGGATGTCGAGGTAATTGCGATCGCCTGCGATATCCTGCAAACTCTCGGTTTAAAAAATTTGCGCCTCGATATTAACTCTGTCGGAAATAAGGAAGACCGACAAAATTATCGGCAAGCTTTGATAGATTATTTTACACCGCACAAATCCGAATTAGACGCCGATTCTCAAGACCGCTTAACTCGCAATCCGCTGCGGATTTTGGACAGCAAAAATCAGCGCACTCAAGAAATTGTAGCTGGTGCGCCGAGCATTTTAGAATATTTGGGCGACGAGTCGCGATCGCACTTCGAGCAAGTGCAGCAAATGCTCACAAATTTAGGAATTAGCTATCAGTTAAATCCCAGATTAGTGCGCGGTTTAGATTACTATACCTACACCGCATTTGAAATTATCTCCGACGATTTGGGAGCGCAAGCAACAGTTTGCGGAGGCGGTAGGTACGACGGTTTAGTCAAGGAATTGGGCGGCCCAGATACGGCGGCAGTCGGTTGGGCAATGGGTATCGAAAGGTTGATTATCCTACTGCAAAAGTTGCAACCTTTGCCCGCGCCCAAGCAGGATTTTTATTTGGTATCCAGGGGCGAAAAAGCCGAACAGCAATCGGTATTGTTAGCTCAAAAATTGCGAAGTGCCGGGTTTAGCGTAGAGATAGATTTGAGCGGTAGTGCTTTCGGAAAACAGTTTAAAAGGGCCGATCGCAGTGGTGCTGTTGCGTGTTTAGTTTTGGGAGATGCGGAAGCTGAAAACGAGACGGTACAATTGAAGTGGTTGGCGAGTGGTGAACAAAGTGCGATCGCCCAATCAGAACTACTAGCAATGACCAGCGAACTACAGCAGAAAATTAAAAACCCTTAAAACTCTCGGTTTTAGCCCAGTCTAGATCCCCCTAAATCCCCCTTAAGAAGGGGGACTTTGAATTCCCATCCTCTCGTTACCAGGCTCTGCCCGGTTACGCATATCCAGAGGCTCTGCCTCCCTCGTCATTAAGCCATTAACATGAATCCCAAAAACCAAAAGATGTAATTTAAACATTAAAACATTTAACCTCTGATCAACTATGTCTGTAGCAACTAAAAACCCAGAAACAAAACTCACAATCACCTGGCCGCTACTACCAGAAGATTTTCAACTACCAGACGACCCCGTGGAAGACGAAAGCCAACCATTATTAGCCGCAGCTTTGCGCCAGCCACTAACAGCATTTCCTGAATTAATGCAGGATGCCTTAATTGTTTCCAACTTTGCCTTGTGTGCCGGGATAAGTTTCCCAGGTTCAACCAGCGACGAACAGCGTATTATCTGCAAAGCGCCAGATTGGATGTACGTGAAACCCGTAAATCCAAAAAATGTCTCTCAAGTACGCCGCAGTTACACACCACATACAGAAGGAACCATCCCCCAAATCGTGATGGAGTTTCTTTCAGAAACCTATGGAGAAGAATACTCCGTTGAGTTTACCTCGCGGGTGGGAAAGTGGTATTTTTACGAGCAAGTAATCAAAGTCCCCAGATACGTCATCTTCCGAGCAAAAACAGCTCATTTAGAAGTTTACGATTTAGAATCAGATCACTACAAGTTGCAAAAACCAGATGAAAATGGACGTTATTGGATACCGGGATTAGACTTATTTTTAGGTATTTGGGAAGGAACCCACGAAGGGAGAACAGGCTGTTGGCTGAGGTGGTGGGATACAGAAGGCGAGTTGTTGCTGTGGTCGGAAGAACGAGCCGATCGCGAACGACTGCGCGCTGAAAAATTGGCCGAAAAACTGCGTCAAGCGGGGATCGAGTTAGATGATGAAGAGTGAAATATCAATTGATGAGTCGAGTTCGATCGGGTTTTGGTATGATGACACTCTTGTGGTGCGGGCATCCAGCCCGCCCTTGGCAAACTTTACACTCCTATGTTAATCGAACGTCTCCAGGCGATCGCCTGGACAAAAAGACCGCGACTCATATCCTTATTTTCTGGTTGCGGCGGCATGGATTTGCCATTCCACCAAGCCGGATTTGAGGTAGTTTGGGCGATCGACTCCAATAACTACGCCTGCAAAACATTCAGCCGAAACATCGCCGATGTCATCGTCAACGACAGCATAGAAAATATAGACATTGCACAAGTTCCCGAAGCAGAAATATGTATAGGAGGGTTCCCCTGTCAAGATTTCTCCCTAATTTGGAAACGTCCCGGACTTGAAGGAACCAGAGGCAATTTATATACATATTTTCTAGATTTTGTCAACAAAAAAAAGCCCAAAGCTTTTGTAGCAGAAAATGTCAAAGGCTTATTAAGTGCAAATAATTACCAAGCAATAAAACAAATAATTTCTGATTTTGAAAGTATAGCTCCGGGCTACTTAGTTAAACCTAAACTCTACAACTTTGCTGATTACGGAGTTCCGCAATTTCGCCAAAGAGTGTTATTAGTTGGCATTCGGATGGATACAGGATTTAACTTTGTGCATCCTCAGCCAGAATACGGTCAAAATCGCAAAAATCCTTATCGAACTGCGGGCGAAGCACTCAAAAATGTGGAAGCAGTTCTTGACAATAACAAACATCATAAAATTCAAGCCCGCACCGTTGAAATTTTAAATCGAATTAAACCGGGAGGCAATTTTTCTGATATTCCCAAGGATAGTCCATACTATGTCAAAGGCATGATCAGTCACGTTTATCGGCGAATTCATCCAGATAAACCATCATCGACAATCATTGCTGGTGGAGGTGGCGGAACTTGGGGTTATCATTATTTAGAACCGCGTTCTTTGACAAATCGTGAAAGGGCAAGATTGCAAACATTTCCCGATGATTTTGTTTTTGAAGGTTCTACGACTGAAGTGCGACGGCAGATTGGCAATGCAGTGCCACCGCAGGGAATTGCTGCTGTTGTTGAGTCTTTGATTCCGCTATTTAAGGGAGATTATCCCCAAGTTGATTTATATGAAATGAGTAAAAAGTTGCAGGGTATGTCAATTCAACAACGATTAAAATGGGCTGAATCCGAGGGATTCGAGCAGAGTTTGCAGTTAATTTGAAATGGGCGGTAGATAGGAAGCTTAAGATTAGCTTGTATTTTGTTTATGATTAAAAAAAATACATCATGAGGGAAAGTCAATGATCAAGTTTGATCTAGGTCACTACACCGATTTTAAATTGCCGAGCAACTCAACTATTCCAGAGCAATTACAGCAAACACTTCAGACGGTTTGGGACAGAAAATATGACGATTTATACGAACGAGGTGGAAAGTCCAATGTAGAAGAAGCCTTTGTTGAAGTAATGACAACCTTTGGAAGGCCTAATGATGCAATATCCCATCAGCGATACGTCTATATGGCTTATGGAATAGCATTAGCCGCTAAACCGACGATTAAACATTACTTTCCTGAAGAACACAAGGCTGATATAGTTCAAGCAATTGTATCTTGTTGGCTGAAGGATGGTTGTGAAATTCCCGAAACTTGGGCAGATACCTTGTTTCCTAATATCAACAAAATTGGAAAATATCAAGCTACTGACGAAGCTTATAATATCTTCTATGGCTTGCTGCAAACACTCAATACAAAAACAGCCTATAATGCCATCTTAGATATTCTGTATGATGCCATTACCGGCGATGCTATTTCTGGTTTTGCTGTGGCCAAACGAGATATGTTTAATTGGTGGTTAATTGAGGTGGTTCCTGCTGCTTATTTTTTAAAGCTGCCATCTACTTTATATTCTGGAAAATGGCAATTTCCGCCACTGAGTCAGTGCGCTTAAGTGATGACAAAAGTAATTGGTACCGCTTAATTAGTTAATAATCATGGGAATCCAGTTATTGACAATTACGCTCGCACTCATTCATACTATAACTAAGCGTTGTAGGAGCTAACTTTAATGTCGGAGCTATTCGCAAGAATCACGGTTAATCCTAGACAGTGCGGCGGTCGCCCTTGCATTCGCGGCATGAGAATTAGGGTATCAGACGTACTGGACTTATTTGTGGCTGGTTTGAGTGCGGAACAAATACTAGAAGAAATGCCCGATCTTGAAGCAGACGATCTGAAAGCATCTCTTTTGTATGCTTCGCGCAAACTCAATCATCCGGTATTGGTTGCATGACAATAATTTGGGTAGATGCACATCTGTCACCGGCGATCGCAACCTGGATTACAAACACATTTGGTGTCACAGCAGTAGGCTTGCGCGAGATTGGCTTGAGAGATGCCGAAGATCCTGAAATTTTTGAGGCATCGAGAGCGCAGGGAGTTATCGTAATGACTAAAGATAGTGACTTTGTTGATTTGGTCGATCGCCTGGGTTCACCGCCACAGATTATTTGGTTGACGTGCGGCAATACATCAAACGCTCGGTTGCGAGAGATTTTGAGTGCAACATTAGCTGAAGCTTTGGAGATATTGAAAGCAGGTGAACCACTGGTGGAGATTAGTGGAAATTAAACTTTTAATCACTAATCAGGAACCATCAAACCCTTCAAAATTCTCCCCTTCTCCTCCTCCCTCAACCCCTTCGACTGCACCAAAACCCCAAAACCCCCCAAACCCATCGGATCGATCAATTGATGCAAAGCCTCCCGGCGCCGCAAAAACGTTGTCACATCCAATACTTCGGCATCATTTGTAGACAGAGAAGCAAGCCGATCGCCCAAACCCAACCCCATCAAAAACAAAGCCTGCTGAGTAAACCCTACCACATCCAAACCGCACAATTCACCCTGCCTTTCCAGCGCCGTAAAATTAACATGAGCCGTTAAATCCTGCCGCCCCACATTAATATAAGGATTATTGTGATATCGGTGCAGAGAATAACACTGTAGCGTCCCCTCCCTGCGCCTCGGATTGTAATAGCGGTGCGCCGGATAACCGTAATCAATAGTTAACAAATATCCCCGCTGCAACTTTTGAGCAACTGTACTCATCCAGTCCAAAGCCGCCAAATTCACCTCACTGCGATAACCATCCCCATAAACACTCGCCGACAAATCGAGTCCCACCAAATCAAAATATTCAGCAATTTTAGGCGTGGAAACTTCGCCCACTACCTCAACAAATTTTATTTGTTCTTGCTCATTTTTGGGTGTTTCGGCGGCAACGTAAATCTCCCTAACTTGCCCTTCTTCCAGAATAAATTGATGCACGGGTAAAGCATCTACTAACTCATTAGAAAAGAAACAACCGACAATTGAGTTATTAACTATCTCATTCCAATTGCACCACTTAACACACTTGATATCGGCTAGAATTTGCCGCTGTTCCGCTTGGAGTCCAGGGGAAACTTCAATAATGATATATTCTAAAATCTGAAAGAAATCGGGATATTGCCGTTGCAGATATTGCAGCACATTTTCGGCACAATTTCCACGCCCAGCGCCCATTTCTACGATCGCGAAATTGAAAGGGCGATCGAGCAATTCCCACATTTCCACAAACTGCTCTGCCAAAACCTCCGCAAAATCAGCACCCCAATGAGACGACGTGATAAAATCGCCTTGTTTGCCGATCGACGGTCGATCGCTATTATAATAACCGTGCTGCGGATGATATAATGCCAAATCCATATATTCAGCAAAAGTAATACGCTGCTGGGGACTGGCGGCAATTTTTTCGCCGATTAAATTGCAGAGTTCCAGGTTGCTGTCATTGATATCTGGTTGCTGAACTTTCATAATTTATCGAATCAAAGTTGATGTTATTTCATTTGTGAAGAAGAGATTTTTTTTATTAACCGCAGAGGGCGCAGAGGGCACAGAGGAAGAGAGCAGAGAGAAATAAGGTACATTTTAGCTACGTTAACAGCAAAATTAATCGATATCTATCCGCGTTTATCTGCGGTTCAAAAAAAATCAACCCGGTTCCCTAAAAAAACCGGGTTAATTTCTTAGATAAAAACCGACAAAACCTACCTGTCAACCGATCCCATAATAATGTCGATACTGCCCAAAATTGCCACCAAATCCGCAATCTTCACGCCGCGAACAATGTGAGGCAAAATCTGCAAATTATTAAAATCCGCAGCCCGAATCTTCCAGCGCCAAGGAAACACACTATCATCCCCGATAATATAAATCCCCAACTCACCCTTGCCGCTTTCAACGCGGACATAATGTTCGCCCTTGGGAATCTTAAAAGTCGGGGCAACTTTTTTGCCAATAAACTGATAGTCAAAACCATTCCATTCCGATTTGGGCCCGCTTTCTAAGCGCTTCGCTTCCAAATTCTCGTAAGGGCCGCCGGGGAGTCCTTTCAAGGCTTGATAGATAATCTTAACCGACTCGCGCATCTCCCGAATCCGTACTAAATACCGGGCTAAACAATCGCCAGCAGCTTCGGTACAAACTTCCCAGTCGAAGTCGTCATAACATTCGTAATGGTCAACTTTCCGCAAATCCCAATTTACGCCGGAACCGCGCAACATAGGGCCGGAAAGTCCCCAGTTAATCGCTTCGTTGCGAGAAATAGTACCCAGCCCTTCAATCCGGCGGCGGAAGATTGGATTGTTGGTAATTAAACGTTCGTATTCGTCAATTTTGGGAACGAAATAATCGCAGAAATCTTGGCACTTATCTACCCAACCGTAGGGCAAATCGGCGGCAACTCCGCCAATGCGGAAATAGTTATTATTCACCATGCGATAACCTGTGGCTGCTTCCCACAAGTCGAGAATTGGTTCGCGATCGCGCATAGTATAGAAAAAAGGAGTTTGCGCGCCCACGTCCGCCAAAAACGGCCCTACCCACATCAAGTGGTTAGCAATCCGGTTCAACTCCAGCATAATTACCCGAATATAACTAGCCCGTCTGGGGACAGCAATATTTGCCAACTTTTCCGGTGCATTCACTGTCACCGCTTCGTTAAACATCCCGGCAGCGTAGTCCCAGCGACTCACGTAGGGCACGTACATCACGTTGGTGCGGTTTTCGGCAATTTTTTCCATCCCCCGGTGCAGATAGCCCAAAACTGGCTCGCAGTCCACCACATCTTCCCCGTCCAGGGTGACAATTAACCGGAGTACCCCGTGCATGGAAGGGTGGTGCGGCCCCATGTTGAGCACCATCGGTTCGGTTCTAGTCTCAATTCTTGACATAATTAAATGAATTAATGATTACTAGCTATTGTTGATTTTTGTTTGGCTTTTATGATTATGAAGGATATCGAGCTCTCTGAGAAGGAGACCCCTGGATCAGATGTCAGTATTGACGCCTATCACGTTCCAGTTTTGGGTCAAGAATTAATTGCGGGTTTGGCTGTGCGTCCAGGCGGACACTATTTGGACGCGACGCTTGGGGGCGGCGGACACACGAGTTTGATTTTAGCGGCGGCGGCTGATGTTACAGTGGTGGCGATCGACCGCGATGAACAAGCCATCCGTTTTTGCCAAGCCCGATTTGCCAACTCGCCCGTTGAGTTTTGGCACGGCAACTTTGCTGAATATCAGTCCGCAGAGGCTGAATTTGATGGTATCATAGCAGACTTGGGCGTCAGCTCTGCTCAGTTCGATACACCGGAACGAGGATTTAGTTTTCGCCACCCAGCTCAACTAGATATGCGTATGAACCAGCAGCAATCTTTGACGGCAGAAGAGATTATCAACCACTGGGAAGAAGTTAAACTAGCAGATATTATTTACAGGTACGGCGAGGAGCGACTGTCGCGGCGCATCGCAAGGCGGATTGTGCAAGGGCGCCCTTTTCAAACTACAACAGAACTTGCAGGGGCGATCGCCTCCAGCTTCCCCCCCAAGCAGCGCAACGGCAGAATCCATCCGGCCACCCGTACTTTCCAAGCTTTAAGGATAGCTGTCAACTCCGAACTCGCTTCTTTAGAAACTTTCCTCAACCAAGCGCCCAGGTGGTTAAAACCAGGTGGGAGAATCGGAATCATTACATTTCACAGTCTCGAAGACCGACCAGTCAAGCACCAACTCAGAGGAACACCCAATTTGCAGGTACTGACAAAAAAGCCGATCGTCCCACAATCCGAAGAAGTCGCTAGAAATCCCCGCTCTCGTTCTGCTAAGCTCAGACTGGCAGAAAGAATAACTTGATTCGGCAGTAGTAATATGCTTGCTGCAAAAAGTTCAGAGATTAAGGAGACTTGCATGCAGCAATCAAGTACGATTCGGCAAAGATGTAGGCAATAGCGCCAACAACCAACCACTAACCCTCCGGGTACAGTGGGGCTTGAAATACAGCCGGTGTTGACCAGACTTAGGTAGCAATACCTGCCTTAGTAGTAAGTGTTAAAATTCACACCGAGGACAGTGCCCAGCTAGTTAAGAACTCTGCAATCAGAGCATTAATTAGCCGTTTTGAATGCTGGTGTGTTTAGAAAAGTACCAACTGCTAACAAGATCATTGCTCGTATCACAGCGTGAAAGCTGACTCGGGAATTTTCCCTATTGAAGCGGCCTACCGAGGCGGGTTACAGTATCGAAAGCCTCTCATCTGTGCGAACAGATGGTGCGAAAGGAATGCTCACCTTGAGGTAAAACGGGTTTCTTTAACTCAACTTGACGTAACTGATATGTTGCATATATCCAGCCCCCCTTTTCCTCCCGCCACCTTGCTGATTACAGCTATGGTGGGGGTTTTCAAGGGGGAAGAAAGATGAGTCGGGGAGATGGAAGCAAGCTGAAACTGATGGTAGTCGATGACGAACCCGACAACTTGGATTTATTGTACCGGACGTTTCGACGCGACTTTCAGGTTTACAAAGCAGATAGCGCCCTCAGCGCCCTGGAAGTTCTAGACGAACAGGGTGAGATGGCGGTGATTATATCTGACCAGCGGATGCCAGAAATGAATGGCACCGAGTTTTTGGGGAAAACAGTCGAGCGATTTCCCGATACGATTCGGATTCTGCTAACGGGATACACCGATGTTGAAGATTTGGTTGAGGCCATCAACTCAGGTCAAGTTTTCAAATACATCACCAAACCGTGGAATCCAGAAGAACTCAAATTGGTGATCAATCAAGCCTCAGATACTTACAAATACTACAAGCAGCGCAGCGTTGCATTGCGCCGCGCTTTACGCAAGGAATCTCTGTTCAATGAGGTAATGAGCGTGATTCGCGGGTCGCTTGATTACTCTAGTATGGTACAAACTATTGTTCAAACCGTAGGTCAAACTTTTGAGGCCAACTATTGTATGCTGCGGCCGGTAGAAGCCGATCGACTATTGCCAAGTACCTTCCCCTACCAATCCCAAACCTCTGAAGCCAGTAGCTTTTCTTTTGATGAAAATTTGCTGGTTCAAGCCGTAGCCAGCCGCCAAACTCAAGTGAACCCAAACAGTGGGGGGGATGGTAACTCGGTTGAGATTGCCGTGCCCCTGACTTACCAGCAAGAATTGCTGGCGGTACTGGCTTTGTGCCAGATTGGCGGCGCTAACCCTTGGTCGGCAGAAGATATAGAGTTAATAGAAGGTGTAGCAGCTCAAGCTGCTCTCGCCCTGTCTCAAGCTAAGCTCTACCAGCGGACTCTGGATTTAGCCAAGCAGATGCAAAACGAGTTGGAAGTGGCTCGCCAAATCCAAACAAACTTGTTGCGCCAAAGTTGGCCGGATTTTGAAACAGTCAGGGTGCAAGCTTGCTGTTATCCCGCGCGGGAAGTTGGCGGCGACTTTTTTGAAGTCTACGTTCACTCTCAGGGGGATATTTGGATAGCGGTGGGAGATGTTTCGGGTAAGGGAGTTCCGGCTGCTCTATTTATGGCCAGCGCGATTTCGGTGATGCGGCGGGAACTTTCCCAAGAAGTTTCTCCAGAGCCCGATCAAGTTATGCAGAACATGAATAGCACTATGTCTGACGACCTGATCGGCAACAACCATTTTATTACAATGGTTGTAGCTCGTTACACTCCGTCAACCGGACACCTCGCCTTTGCTAATGCCGGTCACATTTACCCGATCGTGTGGTCTCACTCGGAGGTGAAAGCTCAAGCCGCTAGCGGTAAAACGCCTGTCGAGCCGAATTTCCTGAAAGCTCGTGGCATTCCCTTGGGGATACTACCAGTTTGGAGAGGCAAAGCAGGTACGATCGAACTAAAGTCAGGAGATGTATTTCTGCTGACGAGTGACGGAATTACTGAAGCTAGCGTGACAAGTAAAGCGGTAGCAGGGGGTGTACCAACCCGTTCTATGCTACAACAAGAAGGGCTTTGGCAACTCTTGATTCAGGAACCTGGTTCTTTCAACTTGGACAATTTGTTGGCTCACATCCGAGCCGATAATCCCGTTCAGGAAGACGACCAAACCATACTCTCTCTGGAGGTTCTTTGAATCTGTCAGCGACTCCCGACGCATAGTCGGGGGTGAGAGCCGAAAAAACTTAAGCCCTGCTTGTTGACGGCCCATAGGGTAGTCCTGCAAAAGACGGCGTTATCGTCAACAGTCAAAAACCACAGTAAAAAACCTAGCCAGCGATGGCGCTGCTAGTTTCCTGAATCGCTTTCCTGGGGGATTAAATACCTGTCAAGGGTTAAGGTAGAAGGCATTCGTCAGAAAAAACCAACGCTTAAAAGCCAAGGATTGAAACACAGATTTTTTATACCTCGCTGCTTGCAGTCTCGGTATAATTATCAATTGTTAATGGGTTTTAAGCCCATAACAAAAATTTTCAACTATACTCTTAACTTCTGCCTTCTACCGACTGACGAATGCCTGATTTTTAAACAGAAAAGGCTAGTATCCCCCGAGTAGCGACAAGTATTGAGGCCGAATCCATTCGGCGCGTCGTGTTTCATACCTGGTGTGAAGACACAGGGGTTTTCAAACTTACGGGATTTTTTTATGAATACTGAGCTTCATGTGCCAAGCGACTTGCGGTTTTTAACAATTGTTGAAAACTGGTTGCTGAGCAGTTTGGAAGTAGAGCTAGGAGAGCACGTCGATTGGCCACGTCAGTCGAATCGTTTGCGCTTGGTGTTAGCAGAAGCCTATTCTAACGTGATCCGCCATGCTCACAAAGATCAACCCAATTTGCCCGTGTTAATTCGCTTGAATTTAAAAAATAGGGATATTGGTTTAGAAATTTGGGATTACGGTAAAGGTTACGAAATGGATACTTACAATCCCCCGAGGCCGGAAGCTAAACAGGAAAGCGGCTACGGCTGGCTGATTATGAGTAGACTTATGGATCGGGTGGACTACACTTTGCAAATAGACGGTCGCAACTGTCTAAAGTTGGAAGCGAGTTTGCCGGAAAAATCTTAATTAGTCATTAGTCATTAATGATTGGCAATGCACTTTTAGACTCGCTTTGGCTGTCTGTCGCACGCGCTGCGGTGACAGCCAATTTTCCGTGCAGTAGCGTCAGCCCAAGGCGAGACTGTAAGATTGTAGGGGTACAGTCCCGATCGCACAAATACCGCAGAAACGGGATTTTTCTACCGTGAGTGGCACTTTACCAAAGATTTGGAAAAAACCCGGTTTCTGCCTGATTCTGGCGATAAAGAGCCGATTAACCTGGCGATCGCACGACTTTAGCTATTACGTGCGATCGACAGGTCAAACCCAAATAGGCAATTTAAATCTGAAACAGATTATCAAACAGCTTATTTCTTATGTGACCGCAGATTTAGCAATTCTTGGGGAGAAGCTAACAGTTTGACCGTAACAGAAAGGATTTTTTGGTCAGAATTGAGCAAGAACAGCCATCCGACATTAACACCAAAGGCGGAAGTTTGCACCCGGCCGCTGACCTGAACTTCCACATTGCCATCTTCTAAAATTTTGCTGACACCTTTCTGGGGTTCTAGCTGCATTCCTCGTGCTTCTTTTTTTAGATAAGTGGCGATCGCAATCCTGCCGATAATTGGATCTTCAAACGGCGCGTGCAGAACCCCATCATCGGCAAACAAATTAGCCGTCGCTTCAAAATCCCCCGCGTTTAAAGTTTCAAAATATTGCAGTATCCCTGGCATTGTGATGCCTGCAATCTTTATAGAGTTAGTTAAAATAGGTCGAGTTGTTGCGGTCATAAAACAAGTGATTTCAAATGAATGATTATACTGTAATCATTCTCTTTGTCGCAGCAAATCCCTCAAAAGATATAAGTAGGGGTAGGAAAATAATTCTCCGACAAAAGGAGGAATCGGGAACCGGAGAGCGTCGATCGCAGATTTCAGAGCGCTCGACCAAAATCAATCCTACTTTCAAAAAATACAAGTGTAGCCAAGCTGTAAACCCTGATACAATCAGTCATTTTTCATCCTTCAATTCTTGAATCTAAAATTTAAAATCTAAAATCTAAAATGATAGAAACCCAGATGCCTTCAGGTGTCTGGGTTTCTGGCCAAGTCTGTTTGACAGACCGAACCCGAATATTCTATTTACGCATCAGATTGAGCAATTCTTTAGGAGATGCCAACAAGTCGATCGCCACAAAGAAAATTTGACCTTGGGGATCGAGCAAAAACCGCCACGCGATGTTCATACCCACATTCGATCCGAACCAGGGAGTTTCGACTTTGCCAGTGACTTTCACTTGGCGGTAGCCATCTTCTGCGGGTTCCGATACGCCTCGCTCGGGCATCATTTTCAGTCCGATGCACTCTTCGCGCATATAGTTGAGGATAGCGTCGCGACCAACGATCGGCTTTTGGAAAGGTGGTTGCAGGGCACCTTCTTCAGCAAATAAACCGACGGCTGGGGTGAAGTCGAAGGCGTTCATGTAGTCGATGTAGCTGAGCACAGTTTGCTCGCTAATACCCTCAATTGTGGTTTTTACCCGCTCTTCTGGAGCGGTGGGAGTGCTGCGGGGGGCAGAGCGTTTGGCGTACTCTTGGTTAAAAGCAGGGTCATAGCCCATGTTAACTACTGTGTTGCGAAGTACGGTAATTTGTTGACCCGGATCGAGTTTTTTGATGGTTTCGAGAACTTGGGTGGCTTCGGGAGACATTTGATAGCCAGCGGGGATCGGAGCGACAAGGCCCTGTTTCATCAACTGTCCCAACTCGTACCAGAAACCGAGTTTGGTATTGACGCGCAAAGAAGTGTAAATCCGGCCAATTGTTGTGTCGGCGTTGCTGGCTAGGTCAAACATGGTTTTGCTTTGAGCAGCCGGCGACATTTGCTTGATTTCGCTCAGAATGCCTTCGACAAGCGCCATGCTTGCTACTCCCGGTGCTGCTGCGGTAATGGAAACGCCCATTTCGGTGTAGGCATACCAGAGCAGTGCGAGTTGGTCTTCAACGCTGAGTTTGTAGAACGCTTCCGTGGTAGCCGGAACAACGCTAGCGATCTCGGTGTTGGAAAAAATAGATTGAGCTGATTGAATACTAACTGCCATATGTATGCTGTGGGATTCGCTGTCGGTTTTACTTGCGTACTTGAATTAGCGAATCGAATTCTCCCTAAATTAAATTATGTAACATTTTTGACATTTTGGAGTTCAAACTTATAAATATAAAGATTGTAAAAGAATTATCAATACTGTCCCAAAATTACTCTTAAAACTACTAGACTTATGGCACAAATTGTGCATTGGTTTCTTATGATGAAAAAATCAATTAATAGCGATCGCATTAAGCAAAAAGCCCTTGAGTTGGGATTTCACAAAGTGGGGATAGCCTCAACAGACGCGGATTTTGATTTAGAAAAACAAAGATTGCAAGCTTGGCTGGACAAGGGTTATCAGGCGGATATGGCATGGATGGCAAACCCGAAACGGCAGGATATTCGATTAATAATGCCAGAGGTGCAGTCATTAATATGTGTCGCCATCAACTACTACACGCCCCACCAACGCCCCGAAAATCCCCTGCGCGAGGGGGGGGACGATGCAGCGGTTGAATATGCTAAAATCTCTCGCTACGGTTGGGGGCGGGATTACCATAGAATGTTGCACAAAAAACTGAAGGTTTTGGCAAATTGGGTGCGATCGCAAGGCGAGGGAATTGAAGCGCGGTATTATGCTGATACCGGACCGGTTCAGGATAAAATGTGGGCGCAGCGTGCCGGGATTGGCTGGATTGCCAAAAATGGTAATGTAATTTCGCGCGAATACGGTTCTTGGGTGTTTTTGGGCGAAATCTTGACTAATTTGGAGTTAGCGTCGGATGAGTCTCATACGGAACATTGCGGTACTTGTACTCGCTGCATTGAGGCGTGCCCGACGGGAGCAATTACTGAGCCTTTTGTGGTGAATGCCGATCTATGTATAGCCTATCACACGATCGAGAATCGAGCCGAAAAATTGCCCGACGAAATTGCATCTAATTTACAAGGTTGGGTAGCAGGTTGCGACATTTGTCAGGATGTTTGTCCTTGGAATCAACGATTTGCTAAACCAACTGATTTGGCAGAGTTTGAGCCTTATCCTGAAAATATAGCACCGACACTTGCAGAATTAGCCGGCATTTCCGACGAGGAATGGAACCGCAGATTTACAGCTTCGGCGCTGCGGCGCATTAAACCGGAAATGCTGCGGCGAAATGCCAAAGCCAATCAAATTAACCCTTAAAATTTGAGATGTTCGTCAGGGTGCTTAGGGGCCACATTATAGATAATAAACCTAGGGTATGTACGGAGCGCCAATAGTCAATACATTATGCAGTAAGTCATTCCCCATCTAAAATCTAAAATCTAAAATCTAAAATTGTATGATCCCCGGTTCCTTATTTGCTATTGTCCCATGACCAAAGTAATTATTTTTGATTTTGACGGTACTTTAGCAGATACAATCGATATTCTTCTGAGCATCACCAACCGTTTGTCAGTAGAATTGGGCTTTAAGTCTGCGACCAAGGAGCAAATCGCTCAACTGAGCAATTTAACTTCTTGGCAACTCCTTCAGTATTCTGGCATTTCTATCTTCAAATTCCCGCTGTTGATTAGAATGTTGAAAGCAGAGTTACGCAGCGAAATTCCCAACATTCAATTATTTCCGGGAATTAAAGAAGTTTTGCTGGAGTTAAAAAAACTGGGATTTCAACTGGGCATTATCACATCTAATTCCAGAGAAAACGTCTTGGCATCGCTGGAAAAAAACGGTTTGCAAGACACTTTCACATTTATTTACTCTGGTTCAACTTTTGGCAAACATAAAGTTATTAATAGCTGGCTAAAAAGAGAAAATATAAATGCTAAAGAAGTTGTTTATGTGGGAGATGAGATTAGAGATATAGAAGCTGCTCGAAAAACAGGAATTAAGGTAATGGCTGTAGCTTGGGGTTTTAATTCTCAGGAGGCTTTGGCTGCACACAATCCCGATTTTTTGATTAAACGCCCCCAGGAATTGATAGAGATTATGAGTAATTTGCGGGAAGTGTAAACTGAAATTGCCAAAAGTAAGACTCCTCGGTTGAAATCAATTCTACACAAACTCTCGTTCCAGCAGAGAGGAACTAAAGAATAAAAGGGGTATTAAAGCCTGATTTGTTATCAGCTATAGTTTCTATTATCCTCTGTAAAATTAAAATATCTTAATCTCCTTCGCCCCGTTTTAGTGCTGCTAAAACTGCTTGCTGGCTAACTGCTTGGTAGATTTTGCTAAAATGTTGCTTGAGTGCGTCAGATGCGGGCGAGGATTTACTAGCGCTTCCTTTTCCGTCGGTGGCGATGGGAATTGGGCCTAAGATATCTAATACTGTTTCGCTGCTGGGTGGGGGTACAATAACTACTAAAGATGATTCTAGCTGCTGATTGTATTCCCAAAAGCGATCGACCTTTGGTAATTTAGAATTCGCTGTGGGGGCATTTTCGCCGGAGTTGAGTTGAGAATTTTCCTCTCCTTGCGTACCGCGTCTTTGACGAAGTGCTGTCAAAATTTGCTCTTTGGTTCTTCCCCGCAATTGAAAGAGTACGAAGGGGTCTTCGCTGAAGCGATCGCCCAATAAGTAGTATACTGCACTGATGTGTTTGCAAGGGTTTTTGGGGTCAGGACAGCTACAGCGCGATCGAATATCAGATAAACTTAACGGAAATAGCGTTTTGCCCGCTGCTGCAAAGACATCTTCAATATTGTGCGGCATTTCTCCTGCTAAGAGTTTAGCTGAAAAAACTGCTCTTTGCGACATATTTTCAATCACGTAATCCCAATCTTCATCGCTCAATGTGTCGAGTCCTAAAGAAACTTGATAGGGTTTGGGATCGGTTCCTTGAACTACGGCAATTACTTCTTGGTTAGGGAATTTAATGCTGAGAACTTTACCTTCGCGCGCATATTGCCAGCCACGTTCTAAGCGCTTTTTGAAGCGATAGGTGTTGATTAAATCTAACCACTGTTGTGTCCACCATTCTCTGTCAATCATAAGCCGAAGGAAGAAGGAAGAAGGAAGAAGGAAGAAGGAAGAAGGAAGAAGGAAGAAAGCTTTAGTTATCTATGAGAGTCAGAAATCGAGTCTTTTAGTAAAAAACTGGACTATAACTTTTAATCCTGGTAGAAAACCCGGTTTCTTTGGTCAGAGTGTATAATTACTCTGATTTTTGACAACTAAAGTCCTCACTAGAAATCGAAGAAAATTAAATACATTATTCTTCTTCGCTTTCTATAATAGCATTGCGATCGAGGATTAGTAAATTCCGAAGTTGGTCTGTATCTAGCTCGGTGAGCCAGTTTTCGCCGGCGCTGACTACTTGTTCGGCTAGAGCTTTCTTACTTTCGATCATATCGTGTATTTTCTCCTCTAACGTACCTGTGCAGACAAATTTGTGGACTTGCACGTTGCGAGTTTGACCGATGCGAAATACGCGATCAGTTGCCTGATTTTCTACTGCTGGATTCCACCATCTGTCATAGTGGAAAACGTGGGTTGCTCTGGTTAAGTTCAAACCTGTGCCGCCAGCTTTTAAAGATAAAATCATAATCGGCGGGCCTTGGGGGTCGTGCTGGAAGCGATCGATCATTTCTTCCCGCTGCTGTTGCCTAATTCCTCCGTACAAAAACAAAACTTCTCGCCCTAAATGCTTTTCTAGATGCGGTTTCAGGAGTTTTCCCCATTCCGCAAATTGAGTAAAAATTAAAGCCCGATCGCCCTCAGCGATCACCTCTTCTAACATTTCCACCAACCGCTGCAATTTCCCCGATTCCTGACTCTTAATCTCAAATTCTTTCGGCTTAGCTTCTGCTTTCACAAGAGCCGGATGGTTGCAAAGCTGCTTGAGTTTTACCAGCAAAGCCAGAATCATTCCCCGCCGCTGAATACCTTCGGCTGATTCTAATTCCGCTATTGACTCTTCGACTATTTTCTGATATAAGACCGCCTGTTGACCCGCCAGCCCACAAAATACAGTCATTTCCTGTTTTTCGGGCAAATCTTGGATGATTTCTTTGTCAGTTTTCAAGCGGCGGAGGATGAAAGGCCGAACGAGCGATCGCAAAGTCTGCAAAGATTCCCTATCTCCGTATTTCTCGATCGGAATTGCAAATCGGCGCTGAAAGAAATTGCGCGGCCCCAAATAGCCAGGATTGAGAAACTCCAAAATAGACCACAATTCTTGCAGTCTATTTTCCACCGGAGTTCCCGTCAGCGCAATTCTAAAAGATGCCTCGATTTGCCGCACCGCTTGCGACTGCTTAGCCTCAGAATTTTTAATATTTTGCGCTTCATCCAAAACCAATCCTTGCCATTTAATGCCTTGAAATTCCTTCGCATCCCGAAATACCAGCGCGTAACTTGTAATGATTAAATCCTTTCCCTTAATTGCCGTCGCAAATGCTTTGCCTTTAGCGCGTTTGTCTCCGTGGTGAACTAACACTTTCAGCGTCGGGCCAAATTTCTTGACTTCCCGCTCCCAATTACCTAATAATGATGTTGGACAAACCAGTAATGTCGGCGCCTCTAGGGCATTTTGTTCTTGTAAGTGCAGGAGGAAAGTAATTAACTCGATCGACTTTCCCAATCCCATATCGTCCGCGAGACAAGCACCCAAACCCCAACGTTCTAAGAATGCTAACCAGCCTGCTCCTAGGGCTTGATAAGGCCGCAATTGTCCTCGGAAACTAGCCGGAGTTGCGATCGCACTTACCGCTTGATTATCGCTCAAAGTATTCAACAATTCCTGAAGTTGACCAGTGGCCTCAAAATTCACCACAGGCAATTTCTCGATCATCTGAGTATCGCCCGACGCCAAACGCAAAGCATCCTCCAAAGAAAGAGTCATTTGCTCTTTGCGGCTGGCAAAAAAAGTTTGAGCCGCTTTCACATCTGGCGCGCGCAACTCCACCCACTCACCGTTAATTTCCACCAAAGGCGAATTCAACGAAGTCAATCTGTCAAATTCTGCCTTAGAAATGCGCTGTCCGCCGATCGTCAATTCCCACTTAAAATTTAGCAGACTTTGCAATCCCAGCCCACCTTTCGCCGGAGTCACTTTCGGAGTTTCCGCTTGAATGCTCAAACCCAAACGACTCGCCCAACCATCCGTCTTTGTCAAACTCGGCGGCAAAACTACGCCCAACCCGCTATCAGCAAACCGCCAAGCTACAGACTTAATAAACTCGTATGCTTGCAGCGGATTTAATTGGCAAGATTGAGGCCGCTGTGCTTGCAAACTCGGTTCAATTAACGGATAAAGTTTCGAGGCTAAACCCAAGCCGCTGAGCAAAGTTTCTTGAGGTAATTCTATTGTCCGCCCCGCATAAGCCAAACGCTCGACTGAGTTGTTCCAAACAGTTGTCGCGTCAACCAAAAATTCGGTTTCATCTGCTGCTTGCAAGCAATAATTTAAATTCCAGTTGGCTTTACCGGGCGCTGGTGGTATGAGTTGAAAGCAAGTGCGAAATTGACTTTGTTGAGATAATTGGTTTTGCAGCGGTGCAGTCCAAGCACTAAGCTTGGTTGCCAAGTTTTCCAATGCTGCTGTTTCTACTTGCACAATCCCAGATTCCTGCTGCAAAGCTTGCAGCCAGTCGCGCACAGGAGAAACTGCTTTGATGTCTAAAGTAGAGCTACCAGCCGTTAGCGCAGCCCTCGAAGAGGATCGCACTTGACTATCTACAATACTACTCAAAAAGCCTAACACCAATTCCTCCGCCCCCATAGGCAAATCCACCGCTAAAGGCAATTGACTGGATTCTTCTTCCTTTTCCCCTCTTCCTTCTGCTTTTTCCCCTCTTCCTTCTGCTTTTTCCCCTCTTCCTTCTTCCTTCTTCCCTCTTCCTTCTTCCTTCTTCTGATATGTTCTGCAAGCCGTCGGCATTTGCTTGACAAAAGTGGCGAGGCGGAGTGTATCTGTAGAACTATCTAACAGCGGTTGCCATTTGGCAATAGCAGAACCGTCGGACTGTTTCTCCAATCCAGGCAAAAATTTGCATCTTGCCAACAAATCCAAACTCCACCTAGCAACATGAGACCAAAAACGCAAATCTGAGCCAACAAAAGAGTCGGGTTCCGTGCTGTTAAGCGGTAATGATTGCAAGAAAACAAAAGCTGCTTGAGGGTTGAGACAAAAACCCTCGACTTGCCAGGGATAAAGGTAAATATCCTCGGTTTTTGCCGGTTCCTCAAGTGCTGCTGCTGAGTGCTGCGGCATCAGAGTTGCGTTCGATTCTGAGATTTGGGTGGGAAGTGCGATCGCCCGAATTTCCCTTTTAATTGAGGAGTTGGGTGGGCTAATTTCTGCTGCGTTTTGAGTTTTGGGCGATCGCCGAGTTTTTTTGCTTTTTTCCGGTGGAGTTTCGGCGGTTTCCGGTAATTGCCAATCCAGTTTTCCCGACTGCCGCAAGGAATTTAGGAAAGTCTTAAATTCCGATTCGGTCATTGCTAAGGGATGCGGTAGATTTATCCCCGATTCTATGGTGTCAATTGTCCCGATTTTTCGCCACGTTTCTCCCCAAATAAATAAGCCAGTTTTTTCATTCTCTAGTACCCAACTGCCGTGTAAAATTGCCATTTTTTAAATCCTGATATTTTTATTTAAGTGGGATGTTGACTACTACATTTATATGGATTTATGAAAATTTTATTTAAAACAAACCGAGGATATTTTAAGCCTGATAGGAATTAGGTAGAACCTGTATATTTACGTACTTATGGCACACCTTACGGCTTATTCCCTAACTTAAATAACTAAATCCCTGTTCCTTCTTCCTTCAACGTCCCAATTCCCAAACGAAAATTCATAGTACCATCTATTTCAGGCGTTTAGCGGACGATCGACCGGAGAATCGAGCCCAGACTGCAAAAAATAATTATCGAGTATAAATGCTTACAATTGAGGCGGGGACAGTCGATCGCGAGGCGATTATCCCTGTCTTTTGGCGTCGGACTCTCAAACATCCTGTGGTAATGTTACGATCCCGACAGAGAAAGAATGTGGTAGATAAGGAAGCAGTGCTACATGGTAGAGATAGACAAGTCAATATCCTTCGATGGACGGGATATTAGACTGAAGATTGGTTTACTAGCGCCTCAAGCAGGCGGTGCAGTTTTGATTCAGTCGGGTGACACGGCGGTTTTGGTGACAGCGACTCGATCGCAGGGGAGAGAGGGAATTGATTTCCTGCCCCTGTTGGTGGATTACGAAGAGAGACTCTACGCTGGCGGTAAAATTCCCGGTGGATTTTTGCGCCGGGAAGGGCGTCCCCCAGAAAAAGTGACTCTGACGGGTCGTTTGATCGATCGACCCCTGCGTCCCCTATTTCCAAGCTGGCTGCGAGATGACATCCAAGTTGTAGCCACAACGGTTTCGATGGACGAACAAGTGCCGCCGGACGTTTTGGCGGTGACTGGCGCTTCCGTAGCGATACTGCTGGCGAAAATGCCATTTTACGGGCCGATGGCCGCGGTGCGAGTCGGTTTGGTAGGAGATGATTTCATCATCAACCCAACCTACAGCGAAATCAGAGAAGGCGAGTTGGATCTCGTGGTAGCTGGTTCTCCTGACGGAGTAATCATGGTAGAAGCCGGCGCCAACCAGTTGCCCGAACAGGATATCATTGAGGCGATCGACTTCGGCTATGAAGCAGCCTGTGACTTGATTCAAGCCCAGCGCGAAATTATGGCCGAATTGGGCATCGATTTGGTGGTAGAGGAACGGCCATCGCAAGATTCGGCCCTGGAAACCTTCATTCGCGATCGCGCCCAAGAACCCATCCGCATCATTTTGTCAAGATTTGAAAAAGACAAAACAATACGGAATGCAGCATTGGACGAAGTTAAGGCAAATGCAGTCGAAGCTGCGATCGCCGAACTTGCCGAAGACGATCCGGTAAAACTAGCCGCCAGCGCCAACAGCAAGGCGATCGGCAACGTTTTCAAAGACGTTACCAAAAAAATGATGCGGAAGCAGATCCTCGAAGATGGCATCCGCGTAGACGGTCGCAAGCTAGACGAGGTGCGACCCGTTTCTTGTCGCGTAGGCGTGCTGCCGTCGCGAGTACACGGCTGTGCGTTGTTTAATCGGGGGTTAACCCAAGTCTTGTCCGCAGCTACCCTGGGAACCCCAGGCGACGCCCAAGACTTAGGAGACGACTTGCACCCGCAGCAAGACAAACGCTACCTGCATCACTACAATTTCCCGCCGTTTTCGGTAGGAGAAACCAAGCCGATGCGATCGCCCGGCCGCCGAGAAATCGGTCACGGAGCCCTCGCAGAACGCGCTTTACTGCCCGTGTTGCCATCCAAAGAAGATTTCCCCTACGTGATTCGCGTAGTTTCCGAAATCCTTTCTTCCGACGGTTCCACCTCAATGGGTTCAGTTTGCGCCTCAACGCTAGCATTAATGGATGCAGGCGTTCCCCTTTCCCAACCCGTCAGCGGCGCGGCAATGGGCTTAATTAAAGAAGGCGATGAAGTCCGAATTTTGACTGACATTCAGGCAATTGAAGACTTTTTAGGCGACATGGACTTTAAAGTAGCCGGTACCGACACCGGGATTACTGCTTTGCAGATGGACATGAAAATCAAAGGTTTGCCCTTAGATGTGATTGCCACCGCCATCCGCCAAGCAAAACCAGCCAGACTGCACATTTTAGAAAGAATGCTGGCAACCATCGACACTCCCCGCAAGGAAATGTCGCCGTTTGCACCGCGTTTGCTAACCCTGAAAATCGATCCGGAATTTATCGGTTTGGTAATTGGACCAGGTGGCAAAACGATCAAAGCCATCACCGAAGAAACCGGTGTCAAAATTGACATTGAAGACGACGGAACCGTGACAATTGCTGGCAACGACAGCGAAAAAGCTCAGCGGGCTTACAACATTGTCCAAGGCATGACGCGCAAGTTGAATGCAGGAGATGTGTATGTCGGCCGCGTAACTCGAATTATTCCGATCGGCGCTTTTGTGGAAATTTTGCCCGGAAAAGAAGGAATGATTCACATTTCGCAGTTAGCGGACTACCGCGTTGGCAAAGTGGAAGACGAGTTAGCTGTGAACGACGAAGTGATTGTCAAAGTGCGAGAAATTGACAATAAAGGTCGAATTAATTTGACCCGCTTGAATATTCATCCCGACGAAGCGGTAGCCGCCCGCGAAGCGCTGAATAAATAGTTGAGAGTTGGTAATTGGTAATTGCTTTTAGAGTAATTGCTAATTGCTAATTGCTAACTCGTGATTAGTGATTTTTAATTGCTAATTGAGATGAAATCTGATTGTTTCAGATTGATTTGGGAGTAGGTGCGCGACAGCGACAGATCGACAAAAGTGCGATCGGCTGTAGAAGTTAATAAAGTCGCGCACTTTACCCTCGGCGGTTGCTATAAATAAACTTTCAAATTATTCATCTCTCTCCCCTCTTTCTCAGCGCCCTCAGCGCCCTCTGCGGTTAAATCACTCATAAATATTAAAAAAAACAAACTATCCAGAAACCAGACTTATTTAGGGCTTGCTGAATATATCGAGCGCATATTACGTGGGCTGGGTTAAGAGAGCGTGCGATCGAGAGTAAAGTGCAAG
>NZ_JAUBRB010000037.1:0-69077 GCF_036701585.1 Microcoleus sp. POL10_C6
TTGCACTTTACCCTCGCTCTCGCGAGCGCATAACCCAGGCTACGTCAAGTGCCATCGATATATTCAGCAAGCCCTAAGTAGGTTGACCTAATTATTAACTTTGTCATGAGTTATAGGCTCCAGAAGCTAGTCGTTGTTCAAATAACCACTGTTTGCTTTCAGGAGAATCATCCAGCCAGCGATCGATCAAGTCCGCCCATTTGACAGGCAGACGCAACTCCTGCCAGGTTGAGTGAGAAGCGACAGAAAGATTGTGGTAAAGCGCTGAATCCGAAATAACTTTTTCGATACATTCTGCTAAAGCCAGAGAGTTACCCGCCTCAAAAATCATCGAATTAATACCGTGTTTTAAGTGGGTTTTAAACATCGGGTGATCCGAAGCTACTATCGGTGTTCTAGTGCGTAAAGCGTGCTGAATTGTCAGGGGAAAACCTTCGGGATAGTCGTGCCTGCTAGTAACTAACACGAGATCGGATTCTCTCATTAAAGGTTCTAAACTATGAGTTGGCACGATTCCCAGAAAATCTACACAATCTTTAATTTGCAACTCTTCGACTCGCTGGGCAAAAAACTCCTCTTCACCTTTACCTGCCATTTTTAAGTGAACTGATATATTATTCCGTTCTCTTAACTTTGCTACGGCTCTCAATATATCGCCCACTCCCTTACTTTGTACTAACGAACCAGCGTAAAAAAGTTGAATTTTTTTGATGTCCGCAGGGATGGTTTTCGGGGACAAAGAGCCGGGATTGGTCTCTAAGAGAAAGTCCCAGGGAATTATTTTATCAGCTTTTACTCCTATTTCTTTGAACAATAAAGATGAAGTAATGCCGTAAGTTCCAACCCATTCTATTTGCTCGTTGTTTAACAATTGGGATAGGAAATAGTTGCGGTATTTATTGCGCCAAGTTTTTGTTGCAATAGATTCTGCAAATACAGCGAGGGTTTTAATTTCGTTTTTAATTGCCCAATTAAAAAGGTCTGGAAAAGTCGTCCGCAGGACTAAATGAGTCGGATTTTGCTTGGCAATTAAGTCGATCAATTTTTTGGGATCAATTTTGTAATTAAATCCGCAACCGATCGCCCGCACGCCGTTTTCTAGAACCCGATCGTTAAATTCGGGTGTCATGCAGCAAATAACCGTTACTGACTCCGCTCGTTTTGCCATCTCGGTGACGGCATCAACAGAATATTTTTGAGCGTAGTATGTTTCGCTTCCACCTTTGGCTAAACGCTCAAAGGCTTCTGCGTAATCGCCGGCATACTGAACTATTACTAAGCGCATTTTCTTCTACTCTGGTTGTAGACTATTTAATAGGACTTACGGTGCAAAAAGTTTGTAAGTATGTTGATGGGGACGGTTTGATGTACCGCCACAACCGCACTATTAATTTTATTTTGCTTCAGCCTTATTATAAACAGTTCCGGCAACACGCACGTCAATAGATAGCGGCCGCAGTCGCTTTGTATGGGGGCTTTCAGGCTAATTTTCTCGGAATTTTTCAAGTGGGTGTTGCCAGTAGAAGGCGGAAATTAATCCCGACTAAGTAAGGAGAAATACTGTCCCCTGCAATTTGATCTCCGAAGTTGCGATCGACACTCACTCTCGACACTCACTATCGGCACTCACTTAGCATATTGGAGGGGATGCCAGCAGAATTGGGCTATAAAATTCACAAACCGTGACAATATTTGGTTTTAGGGTACTCAATAAGCCAAAGTTTCTAAAGTTTCCCGCAGATAGGAACGAACCTGCTGATCGATGGTGGCATTTTGCTGCTGACGCTCAAAATTGAGTTCTAGCTGCCAGCGTTGAAATCCTGAACTTGCACCGATCGCGGATTTGAGACTGCCCCAGATTTCAGAATCTTCGCACAGCTCGATCGGCTCGGCGGCTTGAGGTTCTTGTGCGATGGGTAGATAATTCGCCATATTGTTATACCTCTGTTTTAATCCCTTGTAAGGATTGAAAGCTGACCTTGACACTCTCTATTATAGATTCTTCTCTCCAAAGAGCCAACATAAAATATCCACAACCTGCGATTAAAAATTAAATATTAAGACTATTAATAATCTCTATCCGAAGAGGGGCCTTACCTATTTTTTGCACAGCATACATCTGTACAAATTAAAGTAGCTTAAACTACAATTGTCCCCCTCTTAATTTTTTATTTCACTTTTTTTCGATCGACTCTTCGGGTAGAGATGTAACGCCGTTGGTGTCAGCAGGTTTTGGGTTGACAATACTGCCGACTGACAAATTCCCTATGCTGGATGCTAGCCCAATTGACTCTGCGGGTGCAGCCACAGCGGCAGTTGTCTCGGCTGCCAAAGCCGGCAAAAGTCGATCAACTTGCCAAGGCGCGATCGTAAAATCCTGCCGAATTTTTTCTAAAACATGAGGCTTTGTCGCTGCAAATTCTGATTCCGGCGTCAGCAAAACCGCCATGACACTAGCAGACACCTGCAAAAACAGATTGCTAGCTAAAAAAGCAGCAACTGCCAACAACAATCCAGCCCACCGCCAGGAAGGAGGAAAGGGAGCCACCGAAGCCGCCAGGGGAGCCAATCGGTAAAGCTGCCACAAAATTATTGCCAGCAAAACAGCGACAAATAGAGCGAGTCCTTTATTTAACTTAGTTTTAAACCGAGTCAGAATCTGCTGCTGCAAAGAAGTTAAATTCTGCGGTTTCACCGCCACAACTAAAATACTAAAAATGTAAAAAGGGCGGAACCACTGCATCCACAGCACAGGAACAATACCGGCTACAGCCACTAAAAATATTTCTAACCAGACAGGGAGCAGGGGAGAACCCACTGCGAGTCCCAGCAAGCACAGTCCCAGGAAAATCGGCAGTGTAGCCGCCCCAGAAAGGTGAATCCACAAAAAAGGATCTGACCAAAAAGAACGCACTTTAAATAATTATGAGTTATGAATTAGGAGTTTTGAATCTTGGATTTTGAGATTTTGGGATGCACTCTTGACTCGGAAATCCGATGCCAGGAGTAAATATTTAGCTATCAAACCGAGGACTTACAAGCAGAAATCTGGTTTATTTCGGTAATTCTTATTTGAGCGAGCGAATTTTAAATTTTAAGCATGGGTAAAGACGATTAGGAAGTTCTTAATTCCTTCTTCCTTCTTCTTTCGGTCAATTACCAACTGCCAACTGCCAACTACCAACTGCCAACTGCCAACTGCCAACTGCCAACTGCCAACTGCCAACTGTCAGATGAGTTTGGGAGTATTGAGTGAAGAGAAGAGTTGCGAGCGATCGGCAATTTGGTTGCGATCGCTCAAAAATTCTCTTCCCGCTCAACACTCACAACTCAAAACTATTGAGAGAGAGTCCGGCGCTTAGTAACCATCCGGTAGGCTTCAATAATATCGCCATCCGCCCAGTCGCTAAATCCGCTCAAGGAAATACCGCATTCAAAGCCAGCATTGACTTCCTTGGCATCTTCCTTCATCCGTTTTAGGGAGTCGAGGACACCTTCGTAAACGACATTGTTACCCCGGCGCACCCGCACCTTACAGTTACGGATGACTTTGCCAGAGAGTACCATACATCCAGCCACAGCCCCGCGACCGATCGCAAAGACAGCGCGCACTTCGACTTGACCCAAAGGTTCTTCCACCAATTCGGGTTCCAGCAGGCCTTCCATCGCCCCTTGAATATCATCCAAGAGGTTGTAGATGATGCCGTATTCCCGCACGTCTACCCCCGCTTGGTCAGCGGCGAGGCGAGCGTCGGTGGCGAGAGTAGTATTGAACCCGATAATTACAGCATTACTGGCTGCGGCGAGGTCAATATCCGTTTCGGTAATTTCCCCAGGAGCAGATAGCAGCAGTCGGAGTTGAACTTCTTTTTGAGGAAGTTGAGTCAGAGCGCCGACAATTGCTTCGAGGGAGCCTTGGACATCTGCCTTCAAGATCAAGTTGAGTTCTTTGAGAACGCCTTCCTTAGCTTGTTGAGAGAAGCCACTGAGGCTGATCCGACCGCCTTGCAGCAGGCGGGAATCTCGTTGGGAGGTAGCTCTTCCGCTTGCGATCGCTGCCGCTTCTTTTTCGTTTGCGAAGACATCAAACTCATCTCCGGCGCGAGGAACTTCCCGCAGCCCTAGCACTTCCACCGCGAAGGATGGAGTTGCGTGCTCTACGCGATCGCCCCGGTCATCGATCATGGCGCGCACCTTGCCCAGAGCCGAGCCTGCGACCACAATATCGCCCACTCGCAGAGTGCCGTTCTGCACCAGCAGAGTTGCCACAGGCCCCCTTGCCTTGTCGAGGTGAGCTTCAATCACAGTACCCTTAGCCGGTCGGTGCGGGTTGGCGTTGAGGTCTTCCATTTCCGCCACTGTCAGAATCATTTCCAACAGAGTATCCAGGTTTTCGCCGCGGATAGCGCTGACTGGAACCATCGTGATATCACCGCCCCAGTCATCTGCCACCAAGCCGTACTCAGTAAGCTCTTGCTTCACCCGTTCCGGCTGAGCACCCTCCTTGTCAACTTTATTGATAGCCACAACAATTGGCACTTTCGCCGCTTTCGCGTGGCTGATCGCTTCAATTGTCTGGGGTCGCACGCCGTCGTCCGCCGCCACCACCAAGATGGCGATGTCCGTAACCCGTGTTCCCCGAGCCCGCATCGCTGTAAAGGCTTCGTGACCGGGCGTATCCAAAAATACCACCTGCTGGCTCTTGCCTTCATGTACCACATCTACGTGGTAAGCACCGATGTGCTGGGTAATCCCCCCAGCTTCTCCCTGAGCCACCTTGGTTTTGCGGATCGAGTCGAGCAAGGTAGTTTTACCGTGATCCACGTGACCCATAATCGTTACGACTGGCGGACGGCGTTCGAGGTATTCCAAATCCGCTGCGTCCAGCATCTCGATCACTTTGATAGCTGGGGCTACTTTTTCTGGGGTTTCCACCTCTACGCCCATTTCTTCGGCTACCATCCTCACCGCTGGAATGTCCAGGGTTTCGGTAATATTTACCGCAATTCCTTTAGAGAACAGCCGCTTAATAATTTCGGTTTCGGGAACTGCCAAAGTAATTGCTAGTTCCTGAACGGTCATCGGCCTGCTCAGCAGCAGCTTTTCTGGACGTTCTACCTTAGCTTCGGCTGTTTTGCCCCGGTTGCCGCGTCCCCCACTAGAACCAGAAGAAGAACTTTTATCGTGAGAAGGGCCCGGTCTTTTATTTTTTCCACTGCTTCCGGGTGCGCCCGGAGTTGGTGTTGACTTGGGTGCTGCTTGTGACTTCGCTTTAGCTGGGCGGGCTAGGGACAGGCTGACCGTGACTGGTGCTGGCATATCCAAGCCGTTTTCTAAGTCGTCGTCATCCTCATCTATTGGTTTGAGGCGAGAACGTTTTGCCTTAACAGCCTTGGCAGCTTTGGCAGCATCTGAGTTTTCGTCATCATCTTCTTCCCAAATGACCGATGTCTTTTTGGCAGGACGAGGGAGAGAGGGCCTTTCGAGGAGAGTAATCCCCAGCAACGGCGTATTATCTTCTTCATTGTCATCAGTGTCATCCCCTGCGGCTCCGGTGTCACCGCCGCGGCTACGCAGCCCGGTAGCTGACGTTGCGGGGGCAAGGCTCCGGCGCGGGCCACCGGGCTGGGGTCGATCGGCAAGTTGAGTTTTGACTGGACCACCAGCGCCTTCCCGGCGCGGTCTTTGCGCGTCGCGAGATTCGGTAGGAGATCCCGGTGCAGGTCTGCTGGGGCGGCTCGGTTTAGCCGGCGCTTCCAGAGTTTCTGACTGTCCTGATTGCTCTTGCTCGGTTTTTGCAAGTTTGAGTACCGGCTTGTTCCCCAGATTTTGTGGGGTACGGCTAGCCGACTCGGACGCCCCTCTGACGGGCGGCGACGTGAGTTTGGCCGAGGGCGCGATCGGCGCGATCGGCGGTTGCTGGGTGCGTTCTGGAGCCTTTTCCGACGGCGGTTGAGGTGCCGCCGGTGCCTGAGCCTGGGCGATGGTTTCCGGGGCGATCGCACCTACATTTTCCGACACTTCTGACGGAGCCGCCGACACAGCGACATTTGGCTTCGACAGTACAGGTCGATTGATATTCGGTTTAGCGGGAGGCTGGAGTTGTTGAGCTGCAGGCGACTTGGGAGGAGTTGCCACGGTTGCCGCCGGCTGATTTTGGTTCTCCTCGTTGCCTGCAGGCTGGGAGTTTGCACCAGCCGGTCGTACTTTTGGACTGCGTATTTCTAAAATTTGCTGCTTTTTTTGTTGGTCGTTAGGGTGAGGGCCAGATTCTCTAGATGGCGCTGCTGCTCTTTCGGGTGGAGCTGGCTTGCCGGGGGAAGAGTGGCTACTGGCTACGTATTTTTCCGCCGTTTTGCGAATGCGCTCTGCTTCGGATTCTGTAATTGTGCTGCTGTGGCTCTTGACTGAAATATTGAGCCGCTCGCAAACTGCCAAGATGTCTTTATTATCCAAATTTAGTTCCCGTGATAATTCGTAAATTCTTACTTTGCCGTTGTTCATCCACTCTGCCCTCTTTTGTGCCAACCAGTTTTTACATTGTGATTTTTTGTGCTAATGACGACATCATTCGGTGTGATTGATTCAGTGTCAGGAATCGGGGTTTTGGTACTCGCTCAGCAATTTTATCTAAAAGATGCAACTCGCTGAAGTCTGCGGTTGAAGAATTCTCAAGTCTGTTTGGGAACTTGGAACTCCGAAGTCTGAGTTTTGGCAAAACCCACTCTCTCAAGCTTCAAAGTTTGCCTTTCCACCTTGAGGATACCTCTGCTAGTACCCTACCCTTATCTAATCTGACACAAATCTTTCCAGACTGGTGGGCAGATCGGATTGGGGTTTTATAGCTGGCGCTACCAGTAATTACTGGTAGGGCTGCCAAGAGGGTTTATACAGTCGATGCCGAACTATTGTCGGTTTTTCGTCCGGCTAGGCCCGAGTAAGATGTACAGTCAGATGTGGCTAAACGCTGCCAAAGTGTTTGGTAGAGTTCGTCAGACACAGGCGCTTTGAGCGATCGCCCAAGTCGATTTTTTTTCTGAGCTGCTTTGAGGCATTCTGCTTCCCGACAAAGGTAAGCAGAACGGCCCATGCCACGATCTAATTGTACCTGATGAGAAGGATAGAGCCTGACTACTCGCCAAAAAGCTTCCTTAGGAGCTATTTTTCGACAACTTGCACAGCACCGGTAGTTCGGTTTCATTTCTTGTGAGAGGGGGAGTAGGGGACAAATCCTCCTTGTCTGGCGAAGATAGAAAATCTTATGACAAGGAGTCAGAAGACAGAATTCAGAATTCAAAATACGCCATGCCCCAAGTCAGGGGTAAGGGTCACGGAAAGATTTTTTTCGGCTCCACGATTAAAATCGGGGGCTTTAAAGCTCGATTCTCCATCCTGTCGCACACAACCCATGCTGGATTCTGGCTCCTGAATTCTGAATTCTTCTTCGGTAAATGTCACAGTTTTTAGACTGCGGCTTCGGTTTCCTCCGTGGCGGCTGCCTCCTCTTCCTCAAATTCTGCGGTTTCCTCGTCGTAGTCGCCTGCTTCCTCGTCGTAGTCGCCTTCTAGTTCTTCGAGCCTAGTTGCTTCTGCTGCCAATTTGCTGTCTTCGGCGGCGCGATCGTACTTAGCAATATCTTTGATATCGATTTTCCAACCGGTTAGGCGGGCTGCGAGGCGGACATTCTGACCTTCTTTGCCAATGGCAAGACTCAGTTGGTCTTCAGCGACCAAAATGTGAGCTCTCCTGCCTTCTGGAGCAACTAAACGCACTTCATCTACTCTAGCGGGACTCAGAGCGTTAGCAATATAAGTTGCTGGGTCTGGAGACCAGCGGATCACGTCGATTTTTTCGCCGCGCAATTCGTTGACTACTACCTGAATCCGCGATCCCCGCGCTCCGATGCAGGCTCCTACAGGGTCTACGTCGCGATCGAGAGTATCAACTGCTATTTTAGTCCGGGGGCCGACGTGCCGGGATGGCGGATTTGCCTCCCGGGCTACGGCGACAATCCTCACCACCCCGTCTTCTATTTCTGGTACTTCGTTAGCAAACAGGTAAACCACCAAACCTGCGTCGGCTCTAGAAACAAGTAACTGCGGCCCTCTAGTAGAGCCTTCGCCTACCTTTTTGAGATAAACCTTGAATGTAGCGTTTGCCCGGTAATTGTCGTTGGGCAACTGTTCGCGCTTAGGGAGTTCGGCATCTACTTCTGGCTGACCAAAGCTGCTGGTAACTGCTAAAATTACCGACTGCCTCTCAAACCTGAGAACTCTTGCTTGAAGAACTGTTTCTTCTAAATCTTTAAACTCTTCTTGAATCATTTTGCGCTGTTGGTCGCGCAGTTTTTGAGCTAGAACTTGTTTGGTCTGGATCGCGGCCATGCGACCAAATTCTTTTTGATTTGGTGTTACGTCTACGAGCACGATGCTCCCAGGCTGAGCTTCCGTGGCTACTTCTTGCACTTCGGAAAGTGAGATTTCGTGATCGGGATTGATGACTTCTTCGACAATAGTTTTGTTGGCTAAAACGCGGAAACCTTCTTGTTCTGCGTCGAGTTCTACATCAAAGTTGTCGAAGTATTCTTCGCTGAAGTGATCGAGTTTTTGGGTACGGCGGTAACGTTCGTATCCTTTGAGCAGGGCTTCTCGCAAGGCTGCTTGGACGGCGTGTTTGGGTAAATTGCGTTCTTTGCTAATACCTTCGACCATTTCTTTTAGTCCGGGCAGGGGAACCATTGACATATAAAACTCTCCTTTTTTGCTGTGGTAATAAGTAACTGGTAATCGGTAATTGGTACTTGGAAATTTTCAAGAAAAAGTGATGACAGAGGAGTGATGAGTTACTGGATAGGATTAGGGAAGCTAGGTGCAGTAACAATTTATTTGTTGTTCCTCTTCAACCCGATGCTACAGATGTGATTGTTAAAAATTAACTCGCAGCCAAGCGTTTTCAGCTTGCTGCGAGGCAATCGCAAAACTCAAAACTCAAAACTCAAAACTCAAAATTTCCCTTTACATCTCCTTTCCTTCGTCTAGTTCAACTTTGACAATCTGAGGGCGGGGAATTTTAACCTGTCGCCCTTTTTGATTGAGATAAATCGCTGTTTCATCCCGGCCCAGGAGTAGTCCTTTCCACTCTTTGATTCGCGAGTCGGGTTCGGTGGTTTTGGCTGTCACGGGGAAACCTTTAAAGGTAATAAATTCTCGATCGCTGCTGAGCAATCGGGATATTCCGGGACTGGAAATTTCTAGCACGTAGGCATCGGGTATGATGTCGGCTGCCTCTAGCTCGGCATCGAGGGCTGTGCTCATGCGCTCGCAGTCTGCTAAACCAGTGTCTTGTTGGAGGTTGCGGATGTCTACCCGCAAGACGGGAGGATTTTGGTTGGTGTGAAACACTGCTCCCACTACTTCCAATCCCAGTGTTTCCGCAACGGGGGTAGCTAAGTCAATGATTTGTGGGATTAGGGGATGAGTCATATCGAATACTTAAGTTAAAACTCCTAAACTCGGACACGGGCAAGGAAAAATTTGGTGTTGAGATTGCTTGGCTTTGAGGTGGTTTGATTAGGTGGCTGCGACTTTCGTCTTCAACTTTGGGACTTACCCAACATCCCAGCAGGGGATCTCAAGCGGGGGGGGTACCCCTACTAAATCAGTCCTCAACTTGCAAGTCAGACGCCCTGAGCTCTTTTCCTGCGACTAATGCAACAAAAAAAGTGGGCTTGACCCACTCCTAGGTAAAACAATTTCTTCCAAGAAGTTTGAGGACTTCTTCTGATCGAAGGGAGGCCTCAGTTCTCAGTTTAGCTCGATCGCCCGCCCGGTGACAAACCGATCGCCCTCGGGAGAGTGTCCGAGGGCAGAGGGGGATAGCTGACAGGGGGAATGAGGAGGACTTGATCGCCGTTTTGGAGTGGGGCGAGGGCAAATTCCTGGTGGATACCGTGATCGGGTGCGATCGCCCCTAGAACTGTTGGCGATCGGCACTCAGGCGTTCTAGGACTTACGATACGGGAGTTTCTTTGGGAAATTGTAATTTCAGTTCGGACAAGCCCTATGCTTCTTGATAGGCCGCAAAGAGTTTGCCAGTGATGGTGATTGGTAGATTAGACATGGGCGATCGCCAAATTAACGATATATTGACAAAACAGCCCAACTAAGGTTCACCCTAAAAAATCCCCATTACTAATGCTGAATTGGAAGCTCAATTACAAACTCTACCCCCCATTCGGGCGAGGAAATGCAAGTCAGCTTACCACCATGTTTTCGTTCTACGATCTCCCGGCTAATAGACAAACCTAAACCTGTCCCTTTACCTACTGATTTAGTAGTAAACATCGGCGTGAATAAATGCTGCATTACTTCCTGAGTTATGCCAACCCCATTATCAGCAATCCGAATGACCACTCTGTCATCCTGAAGCATTTCAGTGCAAATACGAATCTGCGGAGTGTCATTGCTCTGTTTCTTTTCTCCGCACAGCGGACAACTAATCGTAGACTCTTCTAAAGCATCAATTCCATTCGCCAATATATTCATAAACACCTGATTAAGTTGCCCAGGATAACACTCTACTAGCGGCAATTCCCCATACTCTTTAATGACTGCAATTCCTGGGAAACTTCCTTTAGGTTTCAGTCGATGCCCTAAAATTAATAAGGTACTATCTAGCCCATCGTGAATATTCACTGGCGTTAGTGCCGAGGTATCCAAGCGAGAGAAATTACGCAGTGACATAGAAAGATTGTAAAGTCGCTCTGTTCCGACCGCCATTGAATCAAGAATTTTGGGTAAATCTTCAACAATAAAATCTAACTCCATCTCCTGGGACTTATCCTCAAATTCTGAGATCGAAATAACGTTGTGCTGGCAAAGCCGAGTCATCTCGATCAAATCGGCAATATATTCCTTGGCAATAGGGATATTATTGGAGATAAAACTAACTGGATTGTTAATTTCGTGAGCCACCCCAGCTACAAGTTGACCAAGACAAGCCATCTTTTCACTTTGAACGATTTGCACTTGAGCTTTTTTAAGATTATCCAAAGCTTGAGAAAGTTCAGCCGTTCGTTCTTCCACCCGTTTTTCTAACTCCTGCGCGAGCTGATGTAACGCTGCTTCTGCTGCGAGCCTGTCTTCAATCTCCCGTTTGAGAAGCAGATTTTGGTCGGCGAGAGTTTTAGTCAAATAACGCAGCTTTAAATGGAGGTTGACGCGAGCTAACACCTCCTTTTGTTCAAAGGGCTTAGTAATGTAATCCACAGCCCCTAGATTAAAGCCTTTGACTTTATCTCCTATGTCAGAAAGAGCCGTCATAAAAATTACCGAAATTTCGTTTGTCAACGGACTTTCCTTCAGGCGATGGCAGGTTTCAAACCCGTCAATTCCTGGCATCATCACATCTAACAGAATCAAATCCGGCTGAGTATATTCAGCCTGTTCGATGGCAGTTTCGCCATCTGTTGCTACCAATATCTCCCATCCCGAACCCGCTAAAGCTTCAGAAAGCACGTCCAGATTGCTAGGATTATCATCGACGATTAAGATGCTACTTGTTTCCATATTTGTTGCCTTCATTCTTTTTCTATTCTGTGGGATGTAATAAACTCTTTGATTTTTTTGACCTGATAGCCTTGGGCTAACTGACGCAGCTCAACAGCAAAGGACACAAATTTCTGATCCAATTTCTCTAGGTGCTCACTGCGCTTCACAATTCCTTTCACGTTTCCTCTCATCGCCATTTCAAATAAAAGTTCTATTTCTGCTGGCGGGGGAGCAACTACAGATTTCGATTCATAAAGTGATTTAGCATCAGAGGAAAAGGGAATAGTGCTAATTTTTTCACTTTTTTGTTCGTCATATATCCATTCAAGTTTTAAATACTTTTGCAACATCTCAAATAGCTCTTCTGCCTGCACTGGCTTACCGAGAAAATCGTTTGCTCCCCCCTCCAAACTTTTATGTTGATCGGTAGCAAATACACTGGCAGATGAAGCAATGATTGCCACGTCTTTATAGTGTGACAAGTTTCGGATACGGCGCATCATCTCAAAGCCATCTAACACTGGCATCACCAAGTCAGTGATAATCAGATCAAACTTACACTCTTCTATTTTTTCTAAAGCTTCTTGACCGTTTTTAGCTTCGGTTACTTCAAAGCCGATGGGTTCCAGGAGATTGACAATGACTGAGAGGTTTTCCCATTTGTCATCCACAACCAAAACTTTCTGCTTTCTACCTTGGTAGCCAACCAGCTTTCTTTGCTTGGCAATCGTGGCTGTATTTGCCCAGTCTGCCGCTTCCCGTAAATCCAAATCTAGCCAAAAAACACTGCCTGTTCGTGACTGACTTTTTACTTGAATGGTACTACCCATCATTTCGACAATTTTCTGGCTAATTGTTAAACCTAGTCCGGTTCCTTCCGCCTGACGTTTGCTCTCTCCTACCTGTTCAAAAGGCAAAAATATTTTTTTTAATTGTTCTGGTGTCATACCAACGCCAGTATCTTCTATTTGAAACCGAATTTTGTGAATTGGTGAGGCTGGCTTTTGGTCATTGCTTTGTACCTTGTCCCCTGTCCCCTTTTCCAGATGTTCTATCTTAAAAGTCACCCCTCCACCGTCGGTAAATTTAATTGCATTGCTCAGTAAGTTAATGAGTACCTGTCGCAAGCGTTTTTCGTCAGCGTGGATACCAGCAGGCAGGTCAGAACTGGGTTGATAAACAAAAGCAATTCCTTTTTGTTCGGCTCGGATGCGGCAGATTTCTGCGACTCCCTGTAAAAAGGAAGGAAAATGGAAATCTTTCGCGTACAGTTCCAATTTCTGAGCTTCAATTTTAGCGAGGTCTAAGATGTCATTGATCAGGGTTAACAGGTGGGAGCCACACTGGTGAATAATACTGATGCCTTGGAGTTCCTTCGGAGCCATCGTTTTTGAGCGTTCTAGGATTTGAGCGTATCCTAAAATTCCATTGAGTGGTGTTCTCAATTCGTGACTCATATTCGCTAAAAATTCACTTTTAGCTTGGTTGGCAGTATCAGCGATTTGTTTGGCTTCCGTGAGTTGGGCGGTGCGTTCTTTTACTCGAATTTCTAGCTCGGAATTGGTCTTGGCTAGCGCCTCAAAGGATTCGCGCAACTGTTGTGCCATCAGGTTGAAAGACTGCCCCAGAACTTCTATTTCTTCTACGCCTTTTACCTGCACATTTTTCTCTAAGTCGCCACTGGCGATCGCTCTAGAAGCTGCGCTCAAACGGAGAATCGGGCTGGTAATCCAGCGTGCGGTTAAGATTCCCAAAATGGTAGCTAGCGCCAAGGCTCCGAAACACAACAAAATGGTAGTCTGGGTATTGGCGTTAATTTGATCCATGAAATCGCTTTCAGGAACTACGACGACGATCAGCCAGTCCAATCCTCGGCTATCCTGAAAGGGCATAACTTGGAGGAATTCCCGCTGGCCGGCGATCGTAAAATCCAATTGCTGAGACCTATTAATTTTAGTGAGGTCGCCAAAGTGTTCTTTTAAATGCGCTGTTGTCAGCCGAATTAAATCATCTGTGCTATCTAAAGCATTCAGGCGATCGAGCTTGTCATTGTTGGTGATAAATGGTTCTTTGAGAGTTGAACTGGCTACTAGGAGTCCCGAACGTTCCATAATGAATGTCTGTCCCGAACGACCGATGTTTAAGCTGTGCAGGAAGTCACTGAGGAAAGAGATCAGAAAATTAGCAACAAATACCCCGCGCAGCTCGCCACTTTCGTCATAAACTGGATGTCCGGTAGGAAGCGAGAGTGTTTTCTGACCTATAAGCGAAAAAATTTCGCTCCATGTGGGCTTGCCTAAGCGTACACTGTCTTTATACCATGAACGGCTGAGTATATTGTAGTTGCGGGAGACTGTTAAGAGCTTCGTTTGATTGCCTTTGCTATCAGATTCATAAATATGAAGTTCATTCCGATGCTCTTTGTCTGCTATTTTAAAAACTACTTTGCCATTCTCTTGGCGTTCAATGGCAATAAATTCTCCAGTTGTACTAGCAAAACCCATATTGGGCAGAGAAGGAAAGGCTTGAATTTGCTCCCACAAATAGCGCTCCGTACTATCCAATTCGTCGGGATTTAAGTACCCTAGTCGAAGGGCATTGGCATTCAGTTGATTGACGCGAGGGGCTGTCTCTAGGTATGTGTTGAGCTGCTGCTGGATTCGGGCCGTAATTTCACTCCGCAACTGACTAGCAACTTCGTTGACTGCTTTTTGCCCATTGCGTAAGGATAGCCAGCCTGTCAGCCCGACGGCGGCAAATATTTGTAGAACGAATGGGAATACTAAAATTAGGCGCAGGGACACCTTTTTTTTAGAACGGTTTGACAGGAAAGTGGTTGCAGAGGTCTGTGACATTGATTGGTGTTACTCCTGGGGTAACGAGTTGGCTGAAAAATCTCAGTGGAGAAGAGTGAAATGAGGCTGAGGAAATATATCTTGAAAAGCAATCTATAATAGTTAGTGAAAAGTTTGAAACAGTAACTTGCTTAAACAAGCATGGCTACTTACGTGTTTTCTCTGAGAGGCGTATAATAAGATCGGGCTAAAGATACTGACGCGCCTTATTTTTCCCTAGCATTTGTAAATTATTTTAGCCTTTAGGAAACCAGTTAGCAATCATATCTAATAGATTACTTGGTTTAGACCTAGTTGTAGTAGTTTTTAACTTTACTTTACAGATTGACTCTAAAAAGTAGAATGTCATCAAACTTACATATATATTGATATAATATACCTCTAAAAAAATTGACCTTTCTCGCTAAAAACATGACACGCCAGGCCGCTGAGAACCCTAACGGCGGTCTAACTCACTACCGCGCTGAAGATATGATGCACAACCCTGCAGATGACTCTGGTAGAGAATGCCGATCGCACATAAAACTTTACAATTCCAGCAAGTTTCATGTGCAGGAGTTACAGCAGGGTAATTGCTAATTGCTAATTGCTAATTGGGGAAGAAAAAAATAAGTAAAGCGGTGGAGACTTGCGCTAACGCGGGGCTATCCGTTGCAGTTCTTTGGCTTGTTCTAAAATTTTCTCGAAGTCTTCTTCGCTCAACCGCTGAATGTAGTTGATTTTGAACTCTTCTAGAAAGTCGCACAGCAGCAGTTGTATTTCTTGCCAGGTTTGCTGCTGTTGCAGTTCGGTTCCTAAAGCTTGCCCGAAATGTTGGACTAGCTGGCTTGAAAGTTTGATGCTTATGGGGTCTTCGCTGGCGATTTTGAAGGCTTCGTAGGCATCTTGGGGGCCGAGGGTGGCTAATTTTGAGAGTTCTGCAACTAATTGCTGTGCTAGCTGTTCGGGCAGGTTTCCCAGGCCGGGTACTTGCTTCCATCCTTGATAGAGGGGGGATTGTTTGAGGAAGCTTTCAATATTGTACCGGAGAAGGGCTTCTAGGTCTGGCTGGAGTTGGGGGAGGACTTTGTAGACGGTTATTTGGACGAGATGGGTGGCGATCGCTTCTATTTCATTGATATTGTTGATGTCTAGATAGCGCTGTTTTTTAGATTGAAATAGTTGACGAGCCAGTTCGCCTGTGGTAATTGATTGTTGCATCTGGTTGATCAGTTGAATTACTACAACTTCGGTCAATTCTTGGGCGAAGTTGGCGACGAAACCTCGGCTGATTTGGCTGCGTATGGGTTGGAGATCCGGCATTTTGGCTTGGTGGATGCGAATTGTGACGGGTAATACTCGCAACAGGCGCCAGAATGGGAGCAGCAGGAAGATGTCGTACCATCGCCAGAGCATGGCCGATCGCCAAGTAACGCTGCGGTGGCGGCGGCTGATCAAGTAGGTACGGGCTAGAAATTCGATCGCGAATATGGCAATAAATGGCAGGTCGATTAGCCAGAAGTTATCGGTGAATTCGCCGTTGTCTCCGATCGCGCGGTAATAGTTGGTGGCGATTAATGGCTTGATTTTGGCGTCAAACCACTTAATTTCTTTTTGCCAACCTTGTTTGTTTAAATAGTCAGGGTTCCAGAATGTTTGGAATGATTGTTTAGCCGAGTCTTGCGGATTTGGGACGCGATCGCGCATCCGGTCTTTTATTTTTTCTAGGGTGCCACTTTTTGATGCTACTCGAAAGGGATCTTCGTCGATCATTTTCGCGCTCAGATTGTTTATTTCCTGCAATTTGGCGGCTACTTGGGGAGATGGCAACCCTGTTTGCACTACTTGAATTTTTAATTCTTCTAAGGTTTCCAGATATTGCTGGGTGTCTCGGTGGGGTTTAATTCCTTTAAATGGGTCGTATACTTGAGTTAGAACTGGCAGTTGCCGGAAGTAGAAATCGCGCCAGGGCACGTAAGTTATGTCAAATAATACTAGGCTTAAATTTCCTAGGGCGACCAGTGCCATGAACCGCTCGAACCAAGGTACTTTTGGGGATTTGTTGCGGGAGTTTGGAGTTTTAGAGGGCTGTAGTTTTGGGGTCACTGGCGGTTCCTAATTAAGTAGACAGATCGAAATAGATGTAACTGGTAATAGCTAAAAAAAGGAAACAGGGAAAACTGGCTAATTGTCTGGTGGCGCTCGGATTGCGATCGCGGAAGCTAGTCTTTATTTTAACGTGCGTTTGTTGGGGAGTTTTGGATTGTTGATTCCGCCTGGTTAGCTAATAAATTATGCTGCTAAAATATTAAAGCAGATCGAAATTGACGGAAGCTGTGGCTCCCGTTACTGTGCTTCTCTCTGGCAATAAAATTATATCTCAGGCGGAATCCTCAGTTTTTTTGGCGTTGCAGAGTTCACGGGGCTGGTAATAAATTACTATTTGTGTTTGATCTGGTGGCTATTTGACCGCTAAATCAAATGTATTGCACGGATCGGAGTCTAAGGTTAGATGAGGACTTCGAGTTTGAGGTCAAACCCTCAAGAGAGTTATACTTGCTCAGGGGCAGTCTGGTGAGAGCGCCTCCTCTGATGGCGAAGGTGGCTGCCGCCTCCGTAAGGTTCGAGGTCTCGCCTCTACAAAAACCAGCTCGCGATCGGACTCTTGAATAATATAAAACCCTAAGTATAATTTTGTTCGCATTTTTTTAATATATGACATACTGCCTTAATCTCGATTGCCCAAGAGACAAGCGTCAGAACCCACCAGGCACAAAGTATTGTCTTAATTGTGGTTCAAAGCTGCTGCTAAAAGACCTTTATGCAGCAACTGAACCGCTGCGCGATGGGGGATTTGGTAGGACTTTCCGAGCTGTTAATCATGGCAAATTTGAGGAATTGTGCGTAATCAAACAGTTGTCGCCCCCTCAAGAGTTTCAGCGGAAACCCGGTCATTTTAAAAAATATGTTCGACTGTTTGAACAAGAGGCAAGGCGGTTATACGAACTGAAGCACCCGCAAATTCCTCAGTTAATTTCTTATTTTGAGGAAGATGGACGCTTGTATTTAGTCCAAGAGTTTATTGATGGCAATAATTTAAAGGATGAGTTAGATAAGTACGGTGCTTATAGCGAAATTAAAACTTGCGAACTGCTGTTAGATTTGTTGCCTTTATTGAAGTTTGTTCACGACCGCAATGTAATTCACCGCGATATTAAGCCTGAAAATGTGATCCGCCGATCTCGCGATCGTAAGTTAGTGCTGATAGATTTTGGGGTTTCCAAACAGGTAGTAGCTGCTGCTCCGACCAAAACAGGAACTAAGTTGGGAACTCCTGGCTACGCGGCTCTAGAACAGCGTCACGGTAGGGCTGTTCCTGCTAGCGACCTTTATAGTTTGGGGGTGACTTGCATTCGCTTGCTGACTTCTGTTATGCCTTATCTCGATATCTACGGGGACATTCACGATGACCTTTACGATCCGCTTGAAGGCCGGTGGCTGTGGAGGGAGGCTTTGCCAAAAGGAACACAAATTAGCGACGATTTAGGTCAGGTTTTGGATAAGTTGATTCAGGAATATGTTAAAGATCGCTACAAATCGGCTGTGGAAGTTTTGGATGCTTTAAAACCTCCTATTGTTGTTGTCCCCGTGCTGGAAAAGTCGCAGCAGGCAACTGTTGTTAGTCCTTCTGTACCGACTCAACCTGTGACTGAGACTCCGCTAATTTCTGTGAATTTAGAGTCGGAAAAAGGTATTGATTATTCTCACTTGGCAAGGCTGCTGGCTGCTAAAAATTGGCGTGGTGCTGATGAGGAAACTTCTGTGAAAATGCTGGAGGTGATGCAGCAAAATTCACGGGGTTATTTGAGTGAGGAAGATATTAGGAAGTTTCCAGCTAAGGATTTGCAGACTATCGATCAACTTTGGGTGCGGCACAGTCACCGCAGATTCGGTTTTTCTGTGCAAAAGGGTTTGTGGCTCAAGTTGGGGGGAAAGCCTGGTGTTTATGATGCTACAGTTTGGGAGAAGTTTGGCGATCGAGTGGGCTGGCGAGTTAACAGCCAGTGGGTATACTATTCGGAGCTGAATTTTACTTCTAAAGCAAAGCCGGGACATTTGCCGGGGGGGACTGTTTTTGGGTGGGAAGGCGGGGTTTTGTGCGGTGTTTTGGGTTTGGGTGGGATCTGGTTTCTGCTGTCGCGGCGGGATTTGTAGAAGGAAGGTAGAAGGTAGAAGGCAAAATTTATTAGTTAGGCTGCACCCCAAGCGAAGTCGAAGTGTTAGTCATGAAATAGTTTTGAGTTGTGAATTAAAGAGTTAACAAGTTTTGAGTTTAATCATTTGTTATGTAGAAATTAGCTCTAAAAAAAGGGGAAAATAAGATATAATCACAAACCCTTTTTTTTGTGCTATGTTCTTAGAGAAGGGCAAGTTTGCAAAGTCAAAAGCCAGTCCTCGTCCGTGGCAAACGATGGGGACTGGCTTTGGCTCCAATTTACCAAGGAGATTTATCTAGTATGTTGCAAGAAAAACGTCTCAAGCCGTGGACTATAGTTCGCTCGCTTCCAAATGTGGAAAAGGTGGTTGTGGGTGAGTTTCGCAGTTGGTCTGATGCAGACGGTCACTTGAAAATTCTCAAGCGGATGGTGCCTGCAGATCGATTGAGTGTTGTGTTCGATCCGGTAGTTCAAGCGTAACGTCGCTGGTAAATTGATCAGCGTGCGATCGCTCTTTGAGCTAAGCGATCGCCTCTTTTTTTAGATACTGTTTTTTTACATAAAAAATGCGACCGCTAAAAAGGCGATCGCAACTTGAATCATTGTCCTTAACTGCGGCGAATTTCAGTAATTTGGTCGGCAACATCCAAAATTCTTTGGGGCATGGATGGCCCGGTAAAAATCATATCCAAATGATGCGGCTTTTTGTCAATCAATGCCACCACTTCGGCTTCGGGAATCAAGCCCAAATTAACCGCTAAACTCAATTCATCGAGAATAACTAAGGAATAACGACCTTCGCGCACCGCATTTTGAACATACTGCCACAATTGTTCGATCGATCGCGTCTCCAGTTCATCTAAATCGGCATTCTCAATGCAGCGTGACAAATCGCAGCGCACCCAATCTAAATTTTGCCCCAGCCGCACCGGATGCTGATGCCCTTGATTAATTCCCCCTTTGAGAAACTGCACCGCCAACACCGGAGCTCCCTGTCCTGCAATTCTGAGGGCTTGAGCCATGACACTGGTAAAAAAGCAGCGGTGCGGGCCTGTAAAGACTTGCACCAGCCCTTGAACTGTGTAGGGCAAGCTGGGGGTTAAATTGAGTGTAGGGGTTTGTAACTGAGCAACCATAGGGCAATATTTAATCAGCAACTAAGTCTTGAGTGCAGCTTCGACCTTGGCGTGGCTGAAGCCTGCTTGACAATATATAGTGTAGTGGGCCGAGTGCACATCGGATCGAACACTAGATATACAAGTTGTCAAAAGCTCGCGGCAGTGGCATTCGCAGTCGTTTGTTCGATTTTTGAACTCTATTAGCACTTAGGCAGAAACGGGGTTTTTTACCGAAATACGGGGTGGAGCTTGACATTTATACAGTTATAGGGTGAAAAACCAAGGTGATGAGAGTCTTGCTGGGTCCAGGGCTTTTCAGAAAAGGTACATACATCGCGTAAAATTTGAATGTCGCGGCACTAGGAGCAGGGACTGTGAGAGTGGTGATTCTGGGAGGGCCAGGAGCGGGAAAGGGAACTCAGGCTGAACTACTGTGCAGCAATTTGAGCCTTCCTTTGCTGGCGGTGGGGGACATTCTACGGGAGGCGATCGCAGAAGACACAGATTTAGGCAAGCTGGCGGTGTCTTATGTCGAAAGAGGGGAATTAGTTCCCGATGCAACTATGATTGAATTCTTTCGCCGCCGGCTGCTGCTGTGGGATGTCTTTAATGGCTGGGTGTTGGAGGGCTATCCGCGAACGGCTTTTCAAGCTGAGGAGTTGGATTTTTTATTAGATGAGTTGGCGCAGGAGCTAGATTGGGCCGTTTGGCTGAAAGTGCCGATCGAGGTTTTGCTGAGCAGGTCGATCGAGCGCGATCGATCGGATGACCATCCTGAAATTTTACAGCGTCGGCTCGATTTATACCACGAGCAAACTATCCCGATTTTAGATTATTACGAGCATCGCAACAAACTGTTAACTGTCGATGGCGACCAATCCCCAGAACAAGTCCAGCAGGATCTTCTCAAATTGATCGAGGCTAAGGGCCAATCGGCATAAGATTTTAGATTTTAGATTTTAGATTTTAGATTTTAGATTTTAGATTGAATGACTGCATATTTAACGAATCCAAAAAACCGGAAGATTAATACCAAGTTTTAAATTTTTAATGCCCAATTACCCATTACCAATCACCTAAATATTATGTCTTTTCAACGTCCAGATGGCAGACAACCAAATCAAATTCGTCCGATTAGTTTCGATCGACAGTTTACTAAATTTGCTAGCGGTTCCGTACTCGCGAAAAGTGGCGATACTCAGGTACTTTGTAGCGTTACAATCAAGCCGGGAGTGCCTAGATTTCTGGAGAATACCGGACAAGGTTGGCTGACAGCGGAATACCGAATGTTGCCGGGATCTACGCCGCAGCGACAAGAGCGGGAATTTATGAAATTATCGGGACGGACTCAAGAGATTCAGCGGTTGATTGGGCGCAGTTTGCGATCGTGCTTGGATATGCAATTATTGGGAGAACGCACAATACTTGTGGATGCGGATGTTTTGCAAGCGGACGCAGGGACTCGCACGACTTCAATTACTGGCGGGTTTGTGGCTGTGGCTGATGCTTTGAATAAGTTGGTACAAAAAGGTGATTTAGTGCGATCGCCCCTGATTCGTCAAGTGGCGGCCGTGTCTGTGGGTCTTTTGGAAGGCGAGGCGTTTTTAGATTTGAATTATCTTGAAGATGTGGCGGCTGAAATTGATTGTAATGTGGTAATGAATGGAGATTTGAATATCATAGAAATTCAGGGAACTGCGGAAGAGGGAAGTTTCAGTCGGAGTCAGTTAAATCAAATTTTGGATGTGGCAGAAATCGGGATTCAGGAATTGTTGGAGGCTCAGCGACAGGCTTTGGTTGAGTAGGAGTTACGCATGGGAGTCAAGAAACCGGGTTTTTACGATAATACTTCGTTTCAGTCAGAACTTGCTTGCTTGCGGGCGATCGACTTTTCCCGAAAAATCATTAATATACAACCAATAACCAATCACTAATCACCAATCACCAAGGACTCCCAATCATCACAAAAGCCGACCAATAATAAGGATGCGACAACTTTAAATCCGCAAACCCTTGCAGCGAAGTCGGCAACTCCACCCCCTCACCCCGACTCAAACCCCGCAATCGGCCACCCTCCAAACGCACATCTCCCCGCAACATCGCAATTTGCGCTTGTCGCAGCGCCGCCCCCTTAATTCGCGCTGTCTTCAACTGCTGGTAAAACTCACTCATCAATCCCAAAGTACCTTCATCACTCACGTACCACAAACTCCCCAAAGCCGTTTGCACCCCCGCTTGCAGCGCCAAACCCCCAAAACCCAACTCCGCCTGTGCATCTCCCACCGCAGTCCGACAAGCACTTAAAACTAACAGATTCACCTGCGGATCATTCAATCTCAAATCCCGCAATTGATCCAGTCGCAGCCGACTATTCCACAACTGAATAAAAGAATTATTCGGTACTCCAGGTCGAAATTCGCCGTGAGTAGCTAAGTGAATAACCCCAAAAGGTCGGCTTTGATGCTGTCGCTTCAAATTCTCCAAAGTGAAATCCTCATTCAGAAAACTAACTCCCGGCCACTCTCGGGAAATAGCCGCTATTTCAGCAGGAACTGCAGGCAAAGGATTCAAGTCGGAAAATTCCGAGGCACCCATTGCTAAAACTTGAGAATTTCTGAGATCTACGTAGCGAGTATCTGTTAAATTAATGCTGGGCATCAGGCTGAGATTGTACTTTTCCACCAAAAATTGCTGTCCGTCGTGCAAAGCAGCAAAGGGCATACCTCTCAAACCTCGATCGACAACAAAGGAAATAGTATCCGTTTCGCACTTTTTCAAACTGTCCTCTAAAGGCGCAATCATCCACTTATAAAGCTGTTGGGAAGATGGTAGATAACTCGTAGTAGCCCGCACGCCCGGTTTGGTAATCTCACCCCTGAACTCATTTACAACTTTCAGAAGTTCTTGCCGGTTCGCTGAGGGCACACTTTTGTGAACCACTTCACCGCAAGAAGTGATCAGCATTAAATTTAATTCTTCGGGCTGCGAGAACAGATAAATTAAGCTGGGTTTTGTACCAGTTTGTGCGCCTACCGATGCTAACTTTTTTTGAATTTCCTCTGGGGATACCAACTCGTCCCTGATGTTGATGCCTAAATATTCCCCAAATTCTTGGCTGAAAGATTTGTCCAGTAGAGACAAAGCTGCCGATATTTTCCCTGCCTCCAAAGTCCTGCCGATGTCGCCGCGAAATGCTGACTGAATAACTGAATCTCTGATTTTTGAATCGATGAAATTTCTGAGTCCTCTGGGAAATTGCATTCTTTCGGGTGGCATCCTGTCTCGCGGTTTTCCTATATCTCGCGATATTCTGTTTTGGTTCTGCCGCTGTTCGCGACTAAAGGGTTGGTTGCGATCGGGAAAAAGCGATCGCCCTCTATCAAATCGCGATCTATCCCTTGGTAATATTGGCGGCGAATTGGGGTTATTGGGATTAGGTTGATCTATGGGATTAGGTTGATCTATGGGATTAGGTTGATCTATGGGATTAGGTTGATCTATAGGATTAGGTTGATCTATGGGATTAGGTTGATCTATGGGATTAGGTTGATCTATGGGATTAGGTTGATCTATGGGATCGTTGATGGTTGGTTGGTTGGTAGTGACGATCGCACTATTGCCCTGAGTGTAAGAATTTATGAACGATCGCCCTTGAGTAATCGTACCTGAAGCATTGCTGGCGATCGCCCCCGCAGTACCGTTAGTCGTCGCATCTCCCACCGAAAAAGCCGTCGGCGGAGTGACATCGCCACCGCCGTGGCGGATCGTAACTGTACCGGGTTGAGTGTCGCCAAGAGTCGAGATGCTAACAGGAGTCCCGTTTTGGTCAAAAGTACCCGTCACTCGAACTAAACCCGGAGTTGCGATCTCAACATTACCGCCCGCAGCATCGATCGATGCAACACTGATATCATTTTGAGCGTTAAGATTTACTGTAGAAGTGCGATCGGCACTAACAACAGGATTAACATTTATTCGCCCTATTGTGATTTCGTTTGCGGCTAAAATACTCACAATTTCCGCAGCATTTATATTGCCAGTGCTGACACTTCCCCTACTGCTATTAACATCAACAGCGACTCCCTGCAAATTACCCGTATTCACATTATCTAACGCTCTGACAGTGATATTTTCTGTTGCAGTGATGTTGGCCACTTGCAGATTCCCGCTAGTGCTATTGACATTCACTCCCTCTCCCTGCAAATTTCCGGAACTTACATTACCAGAAGCTGTTACATTAATATTCCGAGTGGCTGTGGTATTTGCAGTTTGAATTGTTCCCGAGTTACTATTGACATTCACTCCCAGTCCCTGCAAATTTCCGGAAGTTACATCGCCAGAAGCTGTTATATTAATGTTCCCAAGGGATGTAGTATTGCCGATCGCAATTTTTCCCCCATCGCTATTGACCTCAACTGCTCCTCCTAGCAAATTCACTGCATTTAAGTCGCTGGATGCTCTCAAAGCAATAGTGCCAGTGCCAGCATCGATCGATGCAACATTAATATTAGTTTGGGCATCCAGATTTACTGTGGGAATCCGATTAACTGGATTTGTGGCGGCAGGATTAACAGTTATTATCCCTGTGTTGATTAGCTGTCCCGCTACAATTCTGACATCTCCGGTAGTAGTGATCGCTCCCGTGCGGACACTCCCCGTACTGCTAGCATTGACAGTCGCAGCGGTGAGATTCCCTACCGTTAAGTCCCTAGAACCTGTCAAACTGATATTTTCAGTTGCTGTAATATTTACTGGTGCAGTATTGGGGACTATAATATTCGGATCGCTCAAAACTCCCAATTCACCGGAATTACTGGTAATCTCAACATTAGATCCCTGCAAAGTCCCAAAATTAACATTGCCAAAAGCTCTGAGTGCGATCGCCCCGGAAGTCCCAGTATCGATCGACCCTGTTACTATATTGCCTCGAACAGTATTCAGACTAATACTGCCGTTGATATCAGCACGAGAAATGTCACTTGTCAATATAATATTGTCATTAGCTTGAATATTAATTATCGAACTAGACGTTAATCTGCCCCCAACAATCACTCCTGCTTCCCTGCTTGCCAGATTAATTTGACCGCCATTAATATCTCTAGTTGCGATACTTCCCGGCGCGGACAAAATCACCGGCCCGCCAGCCGAAATATTTTCAACAGAAATCAAATTATTCGATAAAATAGACGCAGGAGTAAATATTGCATCGTCACCTAAAGGATTAGGTTGTTCATTATCACCCGGAGTATCCGTAGGAGAATTAGGAACATTAGGAGAATTGGCCAAATTTTGCACTCCAGCCCGCAGAATTAAGGCCGGACTGCTGGTTAAAATAGCAATATCTGGATCACCACTCACATTTTCCCTACCCAATGCAATATCGGGGCCGGTAATTGTAATTTCCTCGCCAACAATACTCCCCTTCGCCTCGACTTTCAGCGAAACTCCGGTATAATCACCAAAGAAAACATCTCCTTCCGAACTGATAATCGGGTCAAATAAACTGACAAAGTTTCCCGGCATTCCCGATAGATTCCGAATCGAAAAATTGCCACCCGAAACAAAGTGGGAATCCCCCGAAATAACGCCGTTGCTAACCAAACTCAAATTCCCGCCACTTTGGAATTGCGCGGGAAGAGATAAGCCGCCGATCGCATTTTGAGTGAGAATATCAATAGTGCGAGATCCCTGAATGTATAAATTCCCCCCAGCCTGCGCCAAAAAAGGATTCTGGGCGCTGTCCCTGACCCGCACCGCATCCCCACCCAGCAAACTCAAATCCCCCGTAGTTTGCAGCCTAGCGTCCGCTAACGTGAGATTTTCCGCAGCCCATAAATTCGCACTTCCCGCATTCAACTGCGGCAGCCCAGACACATTAGCAGCAATCGCCACATCCCCAGAATTCACCTGCAAACCAGAACCCACAAGCCGCACAGAACCGTCATCCGCAACCGCAACACCCGCCGCCTGATTTTGCCCAGTACCTGTCAGCAACTGCGGCAAAGAAATAGGATTCAAAGTCTGTTGAGAATTACCAAAATTTCCACCCGTTGCTATTTCCAAACTCAACAAATGCCCTGGTTGACTAATGCGGAGAATCTGATCTCCCCCAACAGCAGCAACAGTAATTTGCCCGCCTGGTGCCGACAACTGCCCGGTACTAACAACCGTACCGCCAAGCAAAGCCAAATTTTGCCCAGGAGTCACCGCTAAATTGCCAGCATTAACAATACTTCCCGGTACACCCGCACCAAAATAAAAAGCATTTGGCGTACCAACCAAGGCGCTAAAATTATTTGTACCCGCAGCATTAAACCAATTTGAACCAAAACCAACACCAGTAGCAGTAGTTGCAGTAAAAGCCGCCGGCACATTCAAACTCGCGTTCGGGCCAAACACAATCCCCGCAGGATTAATTAGAAACAGATTAGAATTGCCGCCCGTGACAGTAATTAAACCGTTAATTAGCGAAGCGTCCCCGCCAGCAATTCGAGCTAATATATTTTGAATAGCCGAATTAGTCAGAAAATTAGCAATTTGACCTTCATTCAAGCCGAACTGCCCAAAACTGTGAAAAAGATTCGCGCCGTCTCCCGACAAACTGCCGCCGTTGATATCATAACGGTTGCCGATCGGGGTGACAACAGTACCCGTACCGTCTGCAGCAGGCACTATGGGCTGTGCTTGCGCGAAAGTATTAAAAATTAACAAAGAAAAGGGACAAATAAATAGCGCAACCTTTTTAATCTTTAAGTTGGCATTTTTCATAGCAGGAAGTAAAACTATCTCAATTGCCTTAATTATTGCACTTGCAAACAACTTACCTCTAAATTACACATTAATTCGCTCATGACAACTCCCAAAATCAAAAGCCTCTACACAGACGGCGCTTGTTCCGGCAACCCAGGCCCAGGTGGCTGGGGTGCAGTAGTTTGCTTCGCCGACGGCAAGTGTCACGAACTCGGAGGTGCAGACCCCCAAACCACTAACAACCGCATGGAAATGCAGGCTGCCGTCGCTGCGCTGGAATTTTTTGCCAATTCCGGTCAAACCGAACCAGTCACCGTTTACACCGACAGCGAATACGTTAAAAACGGCATCACTAAATGGATTCAAGGCTGGAAAAATAAAGGCTGGAAAACCTCAACGGGCAAAGATGTTGTCAACCAAGACCTTTGGCACCGGCTAGACAAGCTGAATTCCCGACAAATCAAGTGGGAACACGTCCGCGGCCACTCCGGCGACTTCTACAACGACAGATGCGATGAAATCGCCCGCAGCTTCTCGCACAATCTCACTCCCCAACTGCAACAGCAGAAACCAACGGGAGACGAGGCCGGGGCGGGCACGGGGGCACCGCCCCTACACTTTGACAACACAATTGTTTCGGAAGAAACGGACGTAACTGGTAACAAAACGATAGAATCCTATGTCATAACTTCTGACCTTCCGATCTCCAACTCTACCATGATGGATTCAACTGCCGATACCCTGGAGAACTTGCCCCGCGAGGTGAGGGTTCAGGACCTCCGCAATCTGATCGAAACGTTGCACATCGCCGACGAGGTTGCGACGAAAGGCTACTTGATTACCAGTTCTGAACTGGCTGATTTGATGGATGTAAATGCCAGCGCTGTCACCAGTCGTGGAGACAACTGGGTTTGGCGGAATTGGGTAGTTTCGCGGGTGCGGCGCGAGGGCAACCAAATTCTCTGGCAATTAGAGAGAATCGACCACGTTAGTACAACTGATTAGTGGTTAGTCATGAGTTATTAGTTGATTAATGACTGATGACTAATGACTGTCTCAAAGCAAGATTTGGCAAAATTCCGTAGGGACACAACAATGTTGTGTCCTTTTAGTCATCATTTTAGTAAACAAACTACTTAACATCAGTCTTAGTTAAAATCAAGAATCCAACTGTAAACCTGCGATCCAAACCCTTATAAAATCAGTGATTTCTCATCGAAAATCTCAAATAGAAAATCTAAAATAGCATGAGTATCAGCTTGCGAACAGTCACTGCTACCAGATATGTCACTCCCTTGCGCGAGGGCGGGTCGCTACCCGCGATCGTCGAAGCAGATGATGATGGTATGTACGTGCTCAAATTTCGCGGTGCGGGCCAGGGAGCCAAATCTCTGATCGCGGAGTTAGTGGCGGGAGAAATTGCTCGCGCCTCCGGGCTCCCAATCCCCGAACTCGTCTTTGTTGAACTCGATCCCGAACTGGCTCGCACTGAGCCTGACCCGGAAATTCAAGATTTGATCCGAGCAAGCGCGGGCCTCAACCTCGCCCTCGACTATCTCCCCGGTTCCATCACATTTGACCCGATAGCGGGGAAGTCCGAGGCGGATTTGGCCTCAGAAATCGTCTGGTTCGATGCTTTTGTGACCAACATCGATCGCACGCCGCGCAATGCAAATATGCTGGTATGGCACCGCCGGCTTTGGCTGATCGATCACGGTGCAGCCCTCTACTTCCAGCACACTTGGAAAGATTATCTCTCGCGCAGCCGCGATCGTTTTCCGCCAATCAAAGACCACGTTCTACTGCGTTTTGCCAGTACGCTGGAAGCGGCAAATTCCAAGATGACTCAAAGGCTAACGCCGGAAATCATTCGCAACATTGTTAAACTAATTCCTGATACTTGGCTGGTGGGAGATTCTCCTTTCAGCGATAGCAACCAACATCGGGATGCTTATATCGAGTATTTGCTAAATCGGCTAGAATCACCACATATTTTTTTGGAGGAAGCGATTAGTGCCAGATCGATTTCTTTATGATTATGCCATTATCCGCGTTGTTCCCAAAGTCGAGCGCGAGGAGTTTATCAACGTGGGGGCGATCGTTTCCTGCGGTACGAAAAAATTCCTCGAAGCCCGGATCGAAATTGATGAACAGCGCTTGATGGCCATCGACTCAACGTTGGATCTGGAAATGATTCGCAATCACCTAGCAGTCATTCCCATCATTTGTGCAGGCGGCAAGGAATCTGGCGCGATCGGTCAACTTCCCCACAGAGAGCGCTTTCACTGGCTCGTAGCACCCCGCAGCACGATCGTTCAGACATCGCGCGTACACACTGGTTTTTGCCAGAATCTACCGGGTGCGATCGAACACTTGCTCGATACAATGGTGCGATCCTCATGCCGAAAACCATCTGTAAAGGCTCAGTTGCTAGAGGTGAGAAATGACTCTCAGGAGGTGCGATCGCACTCTAGTTAGCGTCAGCTTGTCGGTTAGATGCTGCTTTGAGCTTGCTGGGCGAGCTATCGATTTCCAAAAACAGCCAGAATATCCGAATTATTCATATCTCTTTTCTCTTCATCTGCGTGAATCAGCGTCAATCCCTTGTCCGGCGCGGTTAATACATTCTCTTTTTTTTACCGCAGATGAGGGCAGATAAACACAGATTAACGCAGATGAATCCAATCGAGTCCGGTTGCACCGTCGGTGATTGTTGACCCTTCGGCTTCGCTGTTGGCTGGATTTGACGCCCGATGATGCTACAGGATTTGATATAACTTTTATAAAGTCTTAGCAGCAGTTTCGCAAGGTAGAAAGATGATGCAAATTGAACACACAAATATGACTTTCCCTCTCTGGGGTTTAACAATTTTCATTTTGTGGACGATCGCAGTCGTTATCCTCTTGCTAGCAGTCAGGATTCGGCATCTATCTGCCGGCGGATCTCCCAAAGATTTCGGCACACAAAACGACGACAGTTTGCTGTGGCGACTATTTCGAGTACAATCCAACTTGATAGAAAACCTGCCTTTGTATTTGGGAGTTGTTTTTCTTCTAACCGTTAGGGGTGTTTCAGGAACAGCAGTAGATTTGCTGATTGTTGTGTACATCCTATTTCGGCTGGTACATTCAGCGATTCACATCGCTGGCCTCGATCCAAAGTTTCGGTTGTTCAGCTTAGTAATTCAGTTAAGCTGTTTGGTCGCGTTAACTATTATGGCAGTTTTGTAGGTGAGAAATTACGCGGCACATATATAGTATGGTGCGTCAGGGGCAAACCTTTATTGTTTCTTACACAGCGTAAGTCAGACGCACCTTACAAGTCGATCGCCCCTGTGACATTACTGCCTGTGATTTGGCTAAATTATCGAAGTTTATGAACCCAATATCTCGTGCGATCGCTGTTATTTTAATTGTATTAGGCTGCATTATTTCTGTTTTAGTTCAGCCACCGCAATCAGCCTTAACCGTGCCACCTCCAGTGCAACAATCTCCACGACGCGGAGGAGATGTTGCTCAGACAATGAATTTTGGACGGCACTTTCAAGAACTAGGAGTTGAAGGCTCGATTGCGATTTACGATTTGAATAGCGATCGGCTTTATCAACACAACCCGCAGCGTAACGCCACAGCTTTTTTACCTGCATCTACATTTAAGATTCTCAACTCTCTGATTTCCTTAGAAACAGGGGTAATTTCAGATGAGCTTGCCGTGCTAACTTGGGATGGAATTCAAAGGCAAATTCCCGCATGGAATCGAGACTTGAACATGAGAGAAGCCATGAAACTTTCCGCCGTTTGGTTTTACCAAGTTCTCGCCCGCCGAGTCGGACACGAGCAAATGCAAAAATGGGTAGCTAAAGTCGGTTATGGCAACCAAAAAATCGGTAACAAAGACGATATTGACAAATTCTGGTTAGAGGGAGAACTGCGAATCACACCCAACGAGCAAATTCAATTTCTCCGCCGTCTATACAAAAATGACTTACCCTTTTCTGAGCGATCGCTGTCTCTGGTTAAAGACATCTTAGTTGTCGAAAAAACTCCCGATTACACAATTAGGGCAAAAACAGGCTGGGCAAGCTTTGGAGAAGAAACAAAGCCTCAAATTGGCTGGTATGTAGGTTATTTAGAGAAGAATAAAAAAGCTTATTTTTTTGCTACAAACATTGACATCCGCAACCCAAATGACGCACCTGCAAGAATCGAGTTAACGCGCCGTTGCTTCAAGGATCTTGCGCTGCTGTAAGTGTGTTATTTATTCTATAAAATTTGCAAAAACGCCAGCGGATCGGCTAACGTTGACAGCCAAAACAGCCATTTATTCGATGCCTGAGTTCGATCGTAGGAAGCCGAGTCTTTTAAATCTTTTAGGACTTACGCAATTGGCACATATATATAGTTGGTATAGTGCTATGTATCATTTCTCGCAGCAAGGCGACAATCCTCTAAGAGAGCATTAAATTTTTCAACGACTAGCCAGGGGTTTCGACCTTTCAAACAAGCTACGATTACTGCTTCATAGGGATTTCTGCCAGTTTTTTTTACTGCTGCGATCGCCTGTTTGTTAGACAATCCCCGCCCGCTGACCAACCAAGCAGCCAAAACCTGTCCTGTACGTCCGATCCCCCCAGAACAGTGAACTACTACCCGTTCGCCTTTGCTATTTGCAGATTCCAAGAACGGCAATATGCGATCGATTAAAATATCGCGATCGACCAATTCAAAGTCTGCAATCGGTGTCCAGCAAACTCGATCGCAGCCAAATATTTTCCGATAGGTTCCCAGTAAATCAGTGTAGCGGATGAGTTGCGTCTGAGCAAGCAAGCAGCAAACTTGCTTGATATTATGCCCCTGCATAAATTCAATCCAGCGAGCAATTTCTGCATCGCGGTATCCTGGTCTGGCTGCACCAAACACAATTATTTCATTCTCTGAAGCCGCAGCGAATTTGTGCATACTGTTTTCAATATTTTTACCTATAATTAAGAAAGACGCACAAATTCTGAATCAACAGTGAAAAACAACAGCTCGATCGCCTTAATGAACTGGCTGCAACCCAAGCCAGAAACCGTTTTGCTATGCGACTCAATAGCAGCAGCTTCTGACATGGCATTCATGCTCAACGGTGAGTGGGATGGGTGCAATAGTTTGGTGATCCCTAAATCCGACAAAGTAGCAATTGAAGCAGCCGCTAGTTTGCTGGAGACATCGTGGTGCTACCAAAATACTTGCGAACCCGTTTTAATTCGGCTGGAAGTTGACGAATTGCTGCGCCGTTATGCGATTGGAGACAGGTTTTTTATTAATGCTAACTTGCGATGCGCGCAATTGAGCGAACTTTGCTTGGAAAACATTGATTTTAGTTATGCTAAATTGAATTTAGCTAACCTCAGCGGCACTAATTTAAGCAAAGCAAACTTAATGGCAGCACAGATGCAATCGGCAAGTTTGAGTGGCAGCAATTTGAGTAAATCGCAACTTTTGAGGGCGAATTTATCAGGAGCAGATTTATCGGATGCTAATCTCAAAGGTGCCGATCTGAGTTATGCAGATTTAAGCAATGTTTGTTTGACAGGTGCTGATTTAAGAGGTGCAAATTTAGCGAGAACCGACTTAAGAAAAACAAGCTTAGATGGGGCGATTGTTGAGTAAAAATCATGGCTGTATCAGGGACGGGTTCTGCTGCCCATCCCACCCAATAAACATCAAAGCCTCTCGCTGGCGCTCTCTTATACGCGACTTATTAAAAAAGTGTGGGGATTAAATATTAACGATTATTCATACTTTCGGCCGCGCCACTGAGTAGGCTGATTTAAAGCAGAAATGAGAATCCGCAAAAACGCTAACGGATCTGCTAAAGGTGACAGCCAAAACAGCCATTTACCCGATGCCCCAGTTGTATCGTAGGAAGGTGCGATCGCGAAACACAAAGCCGATCGCACTGCAACCAAAAATACATTCAATCCCAACAGCCAAAAGTGCGGAAATACACCAACCGGCGGCAGCGAACCAAACAGCAAATAGCACAACACAATCGGCACCGGCAAACCTTGAACCGCCAGCAACAGCCACAAATCGCCCCAGATTTGACCGCCCGAAGCAGCATCTTTCAAATCGAGCGATCGACCCCATTCATTCCAAGTCTCGATCGCCCCCTCATACATCCGCACCTTCAACACCTTAGCCCCATCCAAAAAGCCCACCTTAAAGCCCTTAGCAGCCGCATAGCGAGCCAAAGTCACATCATCGCAAAACGAACCCCTCGCGACCTCATAGCCCCCCAATGCCACCAAAACCTCGCGCTTACACAAGAAACACTGACCGTTCGCCATCACCCGTTCCGGCACATCCCCGCCAGTCCCCGTCGGCCCGAACCGATAAACCAAAGTCATTAATAAAGCAGGTTGCAGCCACAACTCCCCCGGATACTTGAGGATAAACTGCGGCGACAGTGAAATTAAATCGTAATTTCCAGCCGCCGCCGTCTTCAGCAAACTCGCAATCAAACCCGGATGCGGCACAGTATCCGCATCTATCCCCAAAATCCACTCGCACTTCTCGGAACTTGCCAAAAAACCCGCATTCAGCGCCCACGGACGCCCTACCCAACCCGCCGGCAGCGGATCGTCGTTAATCAAGCGAAACCGGGGGTCTTTTTGTGCTGCTGCTTTGACTAAATCTCCGGTTCCGTCTACCGAATAGCTGTCAACCACGATCGCTTCTCGGAGTTCGTAACTTTGGCGGCTTAATCCTTCCAAACAAGGCGAAATGCGATCGGCTTCGTTCAAAGTCGGTACCACCGCAGTACAACTACCCAACAAATCCAGCGTCGGCGAATCCGGTTCCAGGGGCGGGATGCGCGATGGGCCTTTAATCAAACGCGACAGGAGAATTACGGCGGCGGGCAATTGCAGCAGCAGGAGTGCGACAGGGATGATACTTGTCAGCAATTGGGGGAACAGGTGAGGGGCGATCGGGAAAACCATACTATTGAAGAATTGGGAATGACTTACTGGATATGGGTTGGGAGCTTATTTACATATCATTTTTTTGGTAACTAATATCAATTTAAAAAATTTAATAAAATTTTGGCCTCAAACATATTACAGGAATTGGGAATGAAAATATCGCCGCTGAAAAACCCGGTTTCTACAAGAAACCGGGTTTTTAAACTAGCTCAAAATTTACTGTAAATTTTTGCTAAATCAGCCGGGGTTGCTTACTAGCAACTCACTTACGCAAAACGCCCACGGGCTGAGGTGGAATTTCAGCCGTGATAACAGATGTATCCAAAGACGGCATTGTTTCGGTTACGTCACCTGCTGCAGGTTTAGCGATCCAGCTTAACGCGATCGCTGGAACTACACCCAGAAGCACCGCTAGCGATGTCGGGAACCAGAACCGAGAATCCAAGGAAACTACAGTGATAATTGCTCCGAAAGCAAAGTTTACCAAATAAACAATTAAGGGCAAACCCAATTCCGATCGCTCTAATTTAATCGGTGTTTTTCTCCACAAGAAAGCTGCTACAGACATAAATAGCGCCCCCGTACCCATCCAGCCAGCCAAATTGCGGTAAGGCATCCCAAAGAAAGCCCCAAGTTCCTCAAACTCCCAAAAAGGCACAGAAGTTTGACTCATCGCCGGATCTAGTACAAAATCCCAAGCTGTTAGCAGCAAAGCACCAAGGGCGATCGCCCCTATTTGGCGCACCCAGTTGAGTTCACCTTTACCACCAGCTACTCCAGCGCGAGCAATTATGTATGAAACCAGTCCCAGATAAAACCAGGAGAGGGGAATGGTAAACGGAACCAGCCCTGCAATTTTGTAGCCCAAACCGCTCAAATAATGGTAGTGGCCGAAGGGAAAACCCGTACTCGTTCCCAGCAACTCGCTACTCAAGGACAAAAACACAGAAGGCACTAAAAAAGCCAGAGTTGCACCCCAACCCAACGTCCGCAAGGCATAGAGAGCAACCGCTGCAGCACCAAAGATGATATAAACTACTCCACCCCCAGCCATCCCCCACTGGAATAGCGTTTGCCCTGCTGGTGGCAAACTCATCACCAATTCGGGACGGGGTAAAATCAGCAGCAACCCTGCCAATCCAAAAGCCATTGACAAGACGTGGGCAATTAAGCAAAAGCGCTCAGCAATCAAAAGTTGCTTCATGGGACTCCTCGAAAAAATATTAGATGCAGAAAGCACTCTTAACAGTTTACAAACTTTAACAAAAAACCAACTGCATTTCAGTTAGTTGTCAGTTGACTGTTGTCAGTTGTCAGTTGACGGTTGTCCACCGCCCGCCGATGCCCAATGCCCTGAGCAATCTAAAATCTAAAATCTAAAATCTAAAATTGTCAGATGCCCGATGCCCGATTCCCCATCTTAAATCATTGCCAATTGCCCACAAGCACAAAAGGTGCCCAGAAATACGGATTCTGATACTCAGGGTTTTGCAACAGAGTTAATTGAGCGTTGCGGAGGGCTTCAGCTTTGCTGGTTTTAGAAGAAGCCAGTTGCTTGTAAAACTCAGTCATAAACATAGCTGTAGATTCGTCGTTGACTTGCCAAAGGGTGGCGGCGGTGCTGCGCGCACCCGATCGAATTGCGGCCCCCGCCAAACCCAAAGCCGCGCGGTTATCGCCCGAAGCAGTTTCGCAAGCACTCAAAACCAAAAGTTCGATCGGCTGTTGTCTCTCCCCAGTGCGGGCTCGCAGCAGTTGATCGAACTCCTTAACATTCACTTTCTGATCCCAAGTCACAATAAAAGTATCCGCCGCATTCGAGCTAAACTGACCGTGAGTTGCCAAATGGACGATCGGGTAAGACAAAGATTTAATTCGATCGTGCAACCGCCCGCTGACAAAATCTTCATTCAGCAGCGAACTCGCCGGCATCTCGGCTGCAATTTGCTGAACTTCCTCCTTCACCCCCGGCAAAGCCGAGAAGCCTTGACGCGCTTCCGACAGGGCAGCGGTAAGCACTCTTAACTTGACTTTGTTCAGCGGTTTTGGTGCCAGCAACTGCAATCCCGGTGCCAAAGCAATATTGTATTTTTCTACCAAAAACTTTTCACCGTCGTGCAGCACAGCCATCGGCAGATTCCGCAAGTAACCGTCGAGCACAAATACCAGGGTTTTAATCCCGCTGGCGGTCAAATCCGCCTCTGCGGGGCGGATTAACCAGTCATAAACCTGTTCAACCGGTAGCCTCCTGTCGCGGGGGAAAGAAGCAGGCCTGATGGTATTTTTGGCTTGTCTGAAGGCAGTTTCCAGGTCAGCTTGAGACTTCTTCGTAGCGTAGCGGCGCAGGGGTTTGCCGGGAATTGACAAAATTACCTCCAAACGATCGCTCAAAATAATCGGATAAATCACCGCCGCTGTCGGATCAATTTCCTCGATCGACTTTGGTTTAGCATCAGCGCAAGCATCCCGAAAAAAGTTGTCCAATTCCGCCAGTTGCAAAGATTCCACCGTTTGGCGCGCTAGTTTCAATTTAGCTTGACTGGGAGATTCCTCTTGCAAAAGCATCCCGACTAATTCCCGATAAACCGGTTCGGCACTTTCCCGAAACGAAAACTGCACTTCGGGATTGACTGTCACCAAATCGCCCCGCAAAGAAGATAGTACATTCACAGCTTGAGTATATTGAGCGATCGCCCCTTCTGTATTTCCCTGAGCTTTCCGAATCCGTCCCAGTTGCCAAAACAATTGGTAAGCAATATCGGGAGATTGAAACGCCGGTGCTAAAGTCAAAGCCTCAGTTGTGAGATTTTCCGCTTTCTGATACTGCTGTTGGATTTCCGATAGTTTGCCTTTTGCTGCCAGAATATAAGCTTGTATTCGTTTATCGCCCAAACTGTTTGCTCCTTCGACAGAGCGATCAAGCATGGTGTCAATCTCGCTTAAACTCAAAGTTTTCGCAGGCGACTGAGCTAATTTGATCAAGCTTTGAGCTAGATTAATTTGAGCGTAAAGTCCGGCGCGGTTCGAGCCAAATTGATCGGTTTGAGGTTCGAGAGAACGCCACAAATCTTCTGCTTCAGACCAATCTTGGCGATCGAGCAACAAACTCAATTGGTTTAACTTTGCCTGAATTTGTAGGAGTGATCGATTCGGGATCGCCTGGATCGATCGAGCATAATACTCTAGGGCAAAGCGTTCCCAATCACCCCGCTGTTCTGGTCTCAAACCGGGTTTATTGCTTTTAGCCCGTACCGTATTGCCCAGATTGAGATAAATTGCAGCCTCCTCTGGCCGGGAACCTAATTTTTGGGCTGCTTCGAGTCCCGCCGAAAGCACATCCTGCGATCGTTCCAGTTGTCCCAAAACCCGCAATACCCGCCCTAAAGCATGAATTGCCCGGACTTGTTCGAGAGAAACAGGCTGATTTTTCAAAGTTTCCAAACCCGCTGCCGAAACTTCGCAAGTTTGGTTATCCAGCTTAAAAGAAGCTAACAGCATTTTGCAAGCTCTGGGGTAAAGTCCGAGAATTTCCCAAGCCCGACTTTGATTAATTTGAACCTGAAAAAGTTGGGGTTTTCTATCAATTTGCTCGAAAATTTTAGCAGCTTGCGTCCAAATCTCGATCGCATCTTGAGGCTGCCCCCCTTCAAGTTGCAACTGTCCTTGAATATTGAGAGTTTCAGCCAAAATCCGCTGCTGTTCGCGAGTGTTGGCTTGTGTTCGCACAGCCGACAAACTCGAATTTACAGCTTTTTCTGCTTGTTCCCAAAGCCCCAACTGCCCATAGGTTGCAGCTAAATTGCTCAAAGCTGTGGCGCGATCGAGATTTTCGCCTTTTGCCTCAAACTGGGTCGCCGCTTGCTGCAATAGCGGTACAGCTTCCGAAAAACGTTCCTCTTGGTACAGAGTTCGAGCTTGTCGGACAAGCTGCACCGCTGGTGGTGGATTAACCTGAGCAACTCCGGGAGGAATCGCAACTGCTAGCAGACAGGAAATCACAAATAACAGAATTACTTGCCGGAGCGATCGGGTAAACTTCATATTTAGAAAATAAAATTACAGCGGCAGACACACATACTAATTAACCCCAATACATCTTATTCTTGATCTGCGTTAATCCGCGTTAATCCGCCTACATCTGCGGTTAAAAGAACCTAATTTCAACGCGGCACACAAACAGAACCCGGTCGAGGATTGCGAGAGTCAGCAGCATTACCCGGATTATATCCAACAAGCGTAACTTCTCCTTTCGCATTCACCACCCAACCTTGCGCCGGAACAACTTCCCGATCGGGGATTTCCCCTTCTTCCTTCTTCTTCCCTCGATCGGTTACATCGGTTAAATCCTCTACATTGCTCGTTGCATTTCTTCCTGCCTCTTCTACCCAAGGAAACGGCGCTGGAGCGGTGCTGAGAGCATCATTAGGACTAGGTGGCACTCCTCCTTTACCAGTGACGGTAAATGCGCTCTCGGCCTCTTGCGTGCAGGGATTTGCCGCAATTAAAGCAGCCGAATCGACCACATTTTGTGGCAGTTCCACTAAACCTTGAGCAGGATTCACCCCAGAAGAACTAAATGTTACAGTACCTTGCAACGCCGGGCCGCTACTTTGGGAAATCGCCGCAATATCGCTGGTAGGAATTAGAGAAGTCGGACTTACTTGCAACGCTGCAAATTGATCATCAGTCAGTCCTAAACTACTCCTGGCTTGGTCGCGGTTAAGGCTTGTAAAGCCAAAGATATTTGGTACATTGACCGTAACTTGTCCGCCCCTAGCTGTGCGAGCATTAGCTGTAATATCACTATTCTCTCGCGGTAAAGCTACCAAAATATCGCTATTAATTCTGATATTACCGCCCTCAGAAATACCTGCATCCGTGGTGATTCTACTGCCGCGCCGTAACTGAATATCTTGCGCTTGCAGGTTAATATTTGCCCCTGTACCAGAGACAGTCGTGCCATCAATTATGCTTTTATTATCCAGGGAAATTGAGTTAGCTACAACGTTAATATTGCCCGCTCTACCTGTTCCTGAAGATTGAACATTAACAACTGCACTATCCCGAAGAATCAATTGATTAGCATTCAAATTCAACGAGCCTGCATTGCCGCTAGCAGTGGGATTTACAGCATTAAACGCCCTACCAACCGAGGCCTCAATTCCACTCCTCAACCCACTGTTGCTCCCAATACCTTGCACTTGTAAGCGATCGGCATTAATTGTAATATCTCCTGCATCTGCTATACCCAAAGAAGCCGCAGAAATAACCCCGCCATTCTGCACAGTTAGTTTAGGTGTTGAGATGCGGATATCTCCACCTCTACCAGAACTTGCAGTTTGAGTAACAAAAGAACTTGCTACATAGCCCGCATTCTCCAAAAATCTTGACTCGCCGCTCACTTCTATAGACTCGGAGGCTCTCACAGTTAAATTTCCTCCCGTCCCCCCACTTGTAGAAAACACGACTTCGCCAAAAATTGCACCCGTCGTTAAACTAATTGTGGCTCCATTAGAAACACTCAGCCGCTTAGTGTCGATGCTAATATCCCCACCTTTTCCATTCCCATCAAAAGTATTCGTGCCGAGCCGAGTTTGCCCTAGACCTACAGGAAGACTACCCGATAATTCCACAGATTCACTCGCTTTAATCGCGATATTCCCCGATGCTCCATCACTAAGGCTGAAGCTGGCAAACGCACCGCCCTCGCGCAGAATTAACCGTTGGGCTTCAACAGTGATGTTTCCGCCTTGACCAGTGCTTTCGTTCGTTGTTCCGTTATAGAGCGTTGAACTGACGAGTTCGACCGTGTTGGCGCGGATAGTCAGATTTCCGCCATCCCCAGCACCAAAGGTGGGGGCACCGCCCACTACCCCATTGCTCATCAACAGCCGTCCGGCTTCAATGTTAATATCTCCGGCTGCTCCACTGCCAATAGCGCTAGTAAACAGAACAATTTGCGAAATAAAGGGGTTGCCTGTTCCAGATGTCTGAAAATTTTCTGTAAGCTGCTGATAGCCCTCAATTCCCAACCCGATCATTTCTACTGAGTCAGTAGCGCGGATGTTGATATCGCTTCCTCTCCCCTCTCCTAATGTGGAGGCGAAAATTTGCGACCCCCCCTCTACTCGCAAGTTTTGGGAATTGATGTCAATGCCTCTACCATTTATATTTCCGAGTGTCAGTCCATAAATTCCTGAACCATTAAGATTAATATTTCCACCTCGAATATCGACTTTCCCACCTCCTAATCCGCTGGTATTTATAAATGCACCGTTCATTTCAATATTGCCGAAGTTCTGAATATTGTTATAGTTTAAATTCAGACCTAAAGCTGTTGGTTCAAATTGCACTAAACCTGGACTATTGACACTACCCAGAAGAATTTGTCCGGTATAAGCAGTTAGATTGCCTCCTTGGAGTTGAATGTCACCGCCAATTAATGCTAAAGTTTGACCGGGGTCTACGGCTAAACCGAGTTTTTCAAAAGCAGGAATTTCTATGGGTAGTGGTGGTAAGGCGGATGTAGGAGCCTTTGTTTGGGAAGAGTTGACAATTGTGCCGGGATTTTCTCTAAATCTTAAACCCACAGGAATATTAATCGCTAACAATGGCACTGCATTAGAATTAGCTGCACTAAATTCAAACCCATTATCAAAGAGAATTCCGCTACCAGTTGAACCGACAAATGAACCACGCAAATCTAACCGAGCGTTGGGACCAAAGACAATTCCTTTGGGATTGAGTAAAAATAAGTTGGCATTTCCTTGAACTCCCAAGACGCCTAAAATATTAGAAGGATTGCCACCCGTAACGCGGGTAAAAATATTCGCAATTCCGTTAGGATTGGCAAAATAGGCTCCTCTGCCTTCACCCACGTTAAATTGTTGTAAACTGTGAAATAAATTTACTCCGCGAGTTGCACCACCTTCTATTCTGTCCGATGGTAAATTATTAATCCTGTCGGGAACTGTGCGCGAACTTTCTGCACCCAAGCTATTATCGGGGATGATTTGGGCGATCGCAGGGACAGGAAACAGCAGTAAGAATGCAAAAAATAGGGCGGAAGATTGGCGGGGCATCTTTTAAGTCTGGTTAATTTAGTATTAGGAAAATAGCGAGCGGGTAGCTAAAACCTGAAGATTACCTATTGAGGTACGCAAACACCGGTCGATTTCGGACTGCGAAGAGATGCACCATTACTTGAATTATACGCTACCAGCGTTACTTTTCCTTGCTCATCTATTACCCAACCTTGAGCGGGCATAATTTCTGTTGGTCGAATTTCTAGGGATGGTCTTTGACCTTCTATGTGCTGACTTCCACCTACCGCTGGTTCCACCCAATTAAACTGGCTAGAATTGCTGCTGAGAACATCATTAGGACTCGGCGGCACTCCTCCTTTCCCAGTAGCGGTAAATGCGCTATCGGCCCCTTGCCTGCAGGGATTTGCAGCAATTAACGCAGCCGAATCGACCACATTTTGCGGCAGTTCCACTAAACCTTGAGCAGGATTCACCCCAGAAGCACTAAATGTTACAGTACCTTGCAAAGCCGGGCCGCTACTTTGGGAAATAGCCGCAATATCGCTGGTAGGAATTAGAGAAGTCGGACTTACTTGCAACGCTGCAAATTCAGCATCTGTTAATCCCAAAGTCGCTCGCACCTGTTCACGAGTGACGGAGGTAAACCCAAAAACATTGGGGACATTAATATTAACCCGACCACCGGCAGCCGATCGCGCATTAGCCGTAATATCACTATTTTCGTTGGGGAGAGTCACCAGAATATCGCTTTTAATGTTGATGTTACCGCCACCAGAACTACCTGCATCAGTTGTAATTCTGCTGCCTCGGCGCAACTGGACATCCCGTGCTTCAAGGTTAATATTGGCTCCGGCACCGGATTCAGTTCTACCGTCAATGGTGCTTTGGTTGTCAAGGGAAATTGAATCTGCTTTCACGTTAATGTTACCAGCCCCTGCGGAACCCAATGCTTGCAGATTGAGTGTTCCCCCATTACGAAGAATCAATTGCCTGACATTCAGATTCAACGAACCTGCATTCGCCGTAGCATTGGGATTGATTACACCAGATGCAATCCCAACGGAAATCTGAATTTGACTGTTAAATTCACCTGAACCCCCATTACCTATAACTTCTACACGACCCCCATTAATCGTAATGCTGCCCGCATCTCCTGCGCCTAAAGATGCCGTAGAAATAATTCCCCCATCCCGTAGAGTCAGTACGGGTGTAGAAATGTTCATACTCCCTCCGGGACTAGCAGAGTAGGCATCAGCGGAGATGAAACTAGCAGTCCGACTCCCATTCGCCAAAACTTCAGAACTACCCTCTACCGTTACTGACTCAGTAGCTTTAATTGTTAGATTACCTCCTTGCCCCGCAGTTGTATTCAAGGGTTGGTTGCCCACAACCGAGCCGCTAGATAAACTAATTCCGCCTCCTTCAGAGATAATCAACCGCTTAGTGTCGATATTAATATCCCCTGCTTTCCCATTAGTGCCGACTGCGGTTGTGCCGATCAAGGTTGGGACAGGATTTCCCTCGGGAGCCCGCAGCACTTCTACTGATTCATTCGCTTTAATGTTGATATTCCCAGATGCTGCTTCAGTGCGAGTGATGCTGAGCAGACCCGATCCATCACGCACTTTTAACCGTTCTGCCTCAATGCTAATGCTTCCTCCTGTGCCTGTACTCCCCGTAATTGTGCCGCTATTGATTGCTGAACTGGCTATATCCACAGTCCTGGCACGCATGATAATTTCTCCCCCATTTCCACTACCTAATGTGGGGGTACCAAGCACAGTTCCATTGTCGATCAATAACCGTCCGGTATCAATCGTGATGTCTCCTACTGCTCCAGCGCCAGAAGTGGCAGAGAGCAGCAGAATTTGTGGGTCAAAAGGGTTGATCGATCCAGTTGCCGTATAGTTACCAGCAAACACTTTATAGAGTTCGTCTCCAATCCCGATCAGTTCTACTGAATCGGTAGCGCGGATGTTGACAGCACCTCCCGCACCATTTCCTACTGTCAGCGTAAACATTTGCGCCCCACCTTCGACCCGAAAGTTTTGGGCATTAATATCGATGCCTCTACCGTCAATATCTCCGAAAGTCAGCGCATAAATTCGCCCACCGTTGAGGTTGACATTTCCCCCTCTAATATCGACTTTGCCACCACCGAGTCCACTGGTATTGATCGCTGAGCCGTTGGTTATTTGAATATTACCAAAGTTGGAAATATTGTCATAGTTTAAACTTAATCCAAATGGCGTTGCCCCCAATCCAACCATCCCCGGACTAGCGACGCTACCGAGCAAAATTTGTCCGGTTGATGCAGTGAGTGTTCCCTGATTTAATCCAATATCTCCTCCCACTAGGGCGAGAGTTTGTCCGGGCTGCACTGCTAAGCCAAGGTTATTAAAAATCGGCGGGAGCCCTGGAGGTAACTCTGGTAAACTCAAGGCTGGTGCTGCTGAAGAGTTAATGATTTTTCCGGAATTTTCTCGAAAGTTTAAACCGATAGGTATATTGACATTTAACAGCGGTAGTGATTGGGGATTGCTGCTGCTGAATTGATAGCCATTATCGAAAACTACGCTATCTGCTGAACTTGCTAAAAATGAACCGCGCAAATCTAGCCGAGCATTGGGGCCGAAGACGATTCCTTTGGGATTGAGTAAAAATAAGTTGGCATTTCCTTGAACTCCCAACACACCTAAAATATTAGAAGGGTTGCCACCCGTAACGCGGGTAAAAATATTCGCAATCCCATTAGGATTGGCAAAATAGGCTCCTCTGCCTTCACCCACGTTAAATTGTTGTAAACTGTGAAATAAATTTACTCCGCGAGTTGCACCGCCTTCTATTCTGTCCGATGGTAAATTATTAATCCTGTCGGGAACTGTGCGTGAACTTTCTGCACCCAAGCTATTATCGGGGATGATTTGGGCGATCGCAGGGAAAGGAAACAGCAGTAAGAATGCAAAAAATAGGGCGGAAGATTGGCGGGGCATCTTTTGATTCCTGTTAATTTAGGATGAGGAAAATAGCGACGGGTTAGCTAAAACCTGAAGATTACCTATTGAGGTACGCAAACACCCGTCGGTTTCGGACTGCGAAGAGATGCACCATTACTTGAATTATACGCTACCAGCGTTACTTTCCCTCGATCGTCCATTACCCAACCTTGAGCGGGCATAATTTCTGTTGGTGGAATTTCTATGGGAGTTCTTTGACCTTCTATGTGCTGACTTCCACCTACCGCTGGTTCCACCCAATTAAACTGGCTAGAATTGCTGCTGAGAACATCATTAGGACTTGCTGGCACTCCTCCTTTCCCAGTAGCGGTAAATGCGCTATCGGCCCCTTGCCTGCAGGGATTTGCAGCAATTAACGCAGCCGAATCGACCACATTTTGCGGCAGTTCCACTAAACCTTGAGCAGGATTCACCCCAGAAGCACTAAATGTTACAGTACCTTGCAAATCCGGGCCGCTACTTTGGGAAATAGCCGCAATATCGCTGGTAGGAATTAGAGAAGTCGGACTTACTTGCAACGCTGCAAATTCAGCATCTGTTAATCCCAAAGTCGCTCGCACCTGTTCGCGACTGACTGAGGTAAACCCAAAAACATTGGGGACATTAATATTAACCCGACCACCGGCAGCCGATCGCGCATTAGCCGTAATATCGCTATTTTCATTGGGGAGGGCGACCAGAATATCGCTTTTAATGTTGATATTACCACCCTCAGAAATACTTGCATCCGTTGTAATTCTGCTGCCTCGGCGCAACTGGATATCTCGTGCTTCGAGGTTAATATTTGCTCCGGGACCGGATGCAGTTCTACCGTCAATGCTGCTTTGGTTGTCAAGGGAAATTGAATCTGCTTTCACGTTAATGTTACCAGCCCGTCCCGATCCCAAAGCTTGCAGATTGAGTGTTCCTTCATTGCGAAGAATCAATTCCCCGACATTGAGATTTAACGAACCTCCGTTAGCCGTAGCATTAGGATCTATAAGCTCAGAGGCAATCCCAACGGAAGTCTGAATTTGACTGTTAAATTCACCTTGACCCCCATTCCCAATAACTTCTACACGACCCGCATTTATTGTGATGCTTCCCGCTTCTCCGCTGCCTAAAGATGCAGTGCTAATAACTCCCCCACCCCGGAGAGTCAGTACAGGTGTAGAAATGTTGATACTCCCTCCCCGATTAGCAGTATTGGCATCAGCACAGATGAAACTGGGATTCCGACTGCCGTTCGCCAAAACTCCAGAAATACCCTCGACTGTTACTGACTCAGTGGCCCTAACTGTTAAATTACCTCCGGGCCCCCCAGTTGTATTCAACGGTTGGTTGCCCACAACTGCTCCGCTAGATAAACTAATCCCGCCTCCTTCAGAAATCCTCAACCGCTTCGTGTCGATATTAATGTCCCCAGCTTCCCCATTCACACCGCTGGCAGTTGAGCCAATTAAACTTGCTACGGGACTTCCAGTGGGAGTCCGCAGCACTTCTACTGATTCCGAAGCTTTAATGTTGATATTCCCCGCTCCTCCTTCACCGCGGGTGAGGCTGATCACACTAGCACCATCGCTTACGGTTAAACGTTTTCCCTCAAAGGTGATATTTCCTCCCCTACCGGTACTCCCCAAAAGTGGGCCGCTGTGGATTGCAGAAGCGAGCATATCTAAAACCCCGGCACGGATGGTTATATTTCCGGCGTTGCCAGCGCCTAACGTGGTGGTAGTCAATGCGCTTCCATTGTCCATCAGCAATCGTCCCGTGTCGATCGTGATGTTTCCGGCGGCTCCCATGCTATTAGTGCCAGTTATCAGCAGAAGTTGTGGGTCAAAAGGGTCGAAAGAGCCAGATACCGTATATTTACCACCAAACACTCTATAGTTATCTAATCCAATTCCGTTCATTTCTACTGAATCGGTAGCACGGATATTGACAGCGCCCGCTGCACCACTTCCTGCTGTCAGTGTGGAGATTTGCGTTCCACCTTGGGCCCGAAACTGTTGAGCGTTAATATCGATACCCCTGCCATCGATATTTCCCAAACTCAGCGCATAAATTCGCCCATTGTTGAGGTTGACATTTCCACCTCGAATATCCACTTTGCCCCCACCAATTCCACTGGTGTTGATCAGTGAGCCGTTGGTTATTTCAATATTACCAAAGTTGGAAATATTGTCATAGTTTAAACTTAATCCAAATGGCGTTGCCCCCAATCCAACCATCCCCGGACTAGCGACGCTACCGAGCAAGATTTGTCCGGTTGATGCAGTGAGTGTTCCCTGATTTAATTCAATATCTCCTCCCACTAGAGCGAGAGTTTGTCCGGGAGCAACTGAAGCGCCCATGTGATTGAAAATCGGCGGGATTCCCGGAGGTAATTGTGGTAAAGCCAAGGCTGGTGCTGCTGAATTGTTAATGATTTTTCCGGGATTTTCTCGAAAATTTAAACCGATAGGTATATTGACATTTAACAGCGGTACTGATTCGGGATTGCGGCTGCTGAATTGATAGCCATTATTGAAAACTACGCTATCAGCAGAACTTGCTAAAAATGAACCACGCAAATCTAACCGAGCATTGGGGCCGAAAACAATTCCTTTTGGGTTAATTAAAAATAAGTTACCGTTTCCCAAAACTCCCAGAGTTCCTAAAATATTAGAAGGATTGCCACCCGTAACGCGGGTGAATATGTTGGTGATTCCGCTGGGATTGGCAAAATATGCTCCCCGCCCTTCACGGATGTTAAATTCGCGTAAACTGTGAAAGAGGTTAACGCCGCGAGTTGCACCGCCTTCTATTCTGTCCGAGGGTAAGTTATTAATAGTGTCGGGAACTGTGCGCGAACTTTCTGCACCCAAGCTATTATCGGGGATGATTTGGGCGATCGCCGGGACCGGAAACAGCAGTAAGAATGCAAAAAATAGGGCAGAAGATTGGCACTGCATCTTTTAAATCGGGTTAATTTAATATTATAAAAATAGCGAGGGATTAGCTAAAACCTGAAGAGTACCTATCGAGGTACGCAAACACTCGTCGATTTCGGACTGCGAAAAGATGCACCACCACCAGAATTATAGGCTACCAGCGTTACTTGTCCTCGATCGTCCATTACCCAACCTTGAGCGGGCATAATTTCTGTTGGTCGAACTTCTATGGATGCTCTTTGACCTTCTATGTGCTGACTTCCACCTACCGCTGGTTCCACCCACGGCAACGGTTCTTCTGCGCTGCTGAGAACCTCGTGAGGGCTTGGTGGCAATCCCCCCCGCCCCGTCACAGTAAACTCGTTCTCGGCCCCTTGGATGCAGGGATTTGCAGCAATTAACGCAGCCGGATTGACCACATTTTGCGGCAGTTCCACTAAACCTTGAACGGGATTCACTCCAACAGAACTAAATGTTACCGCCCCTTGTAAAGCCACGCCGCCACTTTGGGAAATCGCGGCGATGTCGCTGCTAGGAATTAGAGATGTAGGACTTACTTGCAACGCTGCAAATTCGCCGTCACTGAGCTCCAACCTGCTTCTGACTTGTTCGCGACTCGCTGCTGTAAAGCCGAAGACATTGGGGACATTGATATTGACGCGGCCGCCGCCTGCTGTGCGGGCGTTGGCTGTAATGTCGCTGTTTTCTTGGGGGAGGGCGACAAGAATGTCGCTGTTGATGTTGATATTGCCGCCGTCAGAAGTGCCTGCATCCGTGGTAATTCGGCTGTTGCGGCGCAATTGGATATCTCGTGCTTGCAGGTTAATATTTGCTCCAGTACCGGATACAGTCGTGCCGTCAATCATCGCTTTGTTATCAAGAGCGATCGAATTTGCGAGAATATTGATATTACCAGCGCGTCCGGTTCCCGTAGCCTGCACCGTCACTGTAGCTCCATCTCTGACAATTAGTCGATCGGCATTTAGATTCAACGAACCGGCATTTGCCGTAGCATTGGAATTAGTACCAAATATCTTGCCCACCGAAGCATCAATTGTACTGATAAACAGACCATTATTTCCGCTGCCGCTGACCTCAATGCGATCGGCATTAACAGTAATATTCCCCCCATCTCCCACCCCCAAAGAGCTCGTAGAAACTACCGCCCCATCCCGCACGGTTAGGCTTGGCGTATCAATGCGAATCTCCCCGCCCGGACTAGAGCTCAAAGTTCCAGAACTCAGCGCACTAGCACTCTGAATTCCGCTGGTCAAAAGTTGAGAAATACCTGAAATTTCTACTGATTCAGTAGCCCTAACTGTTAAATTTCCTGCCGGTCCCCCCTCCTGAGAAAACAAAAACCTGCCAATTAACACACCCGTTCCTACTGTAAACGCAGAACCGCCAGAGAGACTCAACCGCTTGGTATCGACGTTAATATTCCCCGCCCTGCCGTTAGAACCGATACTCAGCGTGCTGATTCCAGTTGACACAACTGTTCGTGGGCCGGTGTTAGACAATTCTACCGATTCAGCAGCTTTAATGTTGATATTCCCCGACGGGCCGCTGCTGTAGCTTGTGGTACCTAGAAGAGAACCGTCGCGCATAATTAATCGGGCGACATCAACACTAATGCTTCCTCCCGCACCACTACTTTCTTTAGCTGTCCCGTTGTTAATTCCAGAACCCACCATCTCAAAAGTATTGGCGCGAATGATTAAATTGCCGCCATTTCCACCACCAAAAGTGATGCCGCTACCTACTACGCCATTGTTGAAGAGCAGGCGGCCGGTGTCGATCGTAATATCGCCCCCCGAACCAGCGCCAGCACTAGCATTCAACAGCACAAATAGCGGGTCAAACGGGTCTGTAGTTCCCGATACCAAATATTTAATTGCAACCTGTTGATAGCCCTCAACTCCCAGCCCGCTCATTTCTACTGAATCAGCAGCCCCGAAGTTAATATCGCCTCCTGCACCATCTCCTAGAGTCAGGGTAGAAAATTGCGTGCCGTTTTCCACTCGCAACTTTTGAGCGCTGATATCGATACCTCGACCATCAATATTTCCCAGTGTCAGCGCATAAATTCGCGCCCCGCTGAGGGCGATATTTCCACCTTTTAACTCTATGCGCCCGCCACCGATTCCGCTGGTGTTAATCAGTGTTCCATCGGATATTTGAATATTGCCGAAGTTTTGAATATTGTCATAATTTAAAGCTAAATTCCCCTTTTCCCCCGCTGTCAGTGCAAAATTAACTAAACCGGGACTGGCTGCGCTACCGAGTAAAATTTGTCCGCTGCTGGCGGTTAAATTGCCACCTTGCAGTTGGATGTCGCCGCCAATCAGTGCTAAAGTTTGACCTGGTTCTACTGCTAAACCAACTCGATCGCTAATCGGAATTTGCACAGCAGAGGCTGGCAGGTTTACCTTTCCTACAGCCGTCGATTGATTGGCAATTGCACCGGGATTGTCTCTAAATCTTAAACCAACGGGAATATTAACGGTTAACAGCGGGGATGTTTGCGGGTTGGTGCTGCTGAATTCAAAGCCGTTATTAAACACAATACTGTCAGCCGTTGAACCGATAAACGAACCGCGCAAATCTAACCGCGCATTCGGGCCGAATATAATTCCTTTCGGATTAATTAAAAATAAATTACCGTTGCCTAAAACTCCCAGAGTTCCTAAAATATTTGAGGGGTTGCCGCCCGTAACGCGGGTGAAGATGTTGGCAATTCCGCTGGGATTTTCAAAATAAGCTCCCCGCCCTTCACGGATGTTAAATTCGCGCCAACTGTGAAATAGGTTAACACCGCGAGTTGCGCCGCCAGTGATTCTATCTGAGGGTAAGTTGTTGATAGTATCGGTCTCGGTCCGCGAACTTTCCGGACCCAGGGTATTATCGGGAATGATTTGGGCGAAGGTTTTCGAGGGAAATAGCAATAAGAAAACAAACAGTAGGCCGGAAGACAGGCGAGACATACCTTAAATCCTGTTATATAAATAATATCGTTTCCGGTTCCATCAGAATTATATATTTGGATTATATCAGTGCGATCGCCCCAGTGTTCGATCGACTCTCTTTCACCCCTAAAGTGGACTTTTCCCAAATCTAATAAAGATAGCTTTTTTCAGTGTGACGGCTGAGGAAATCTGTTTCTGTTTAAATATGTGTGTAGAATATGCGTCCGATCATTCATACTAGATGGTAGACACCTTCAATCTTAGGAGCCGTCTATGTTACTACAAGAAGTCAAGGAGCTGGTCTTCAAACTGCCACCGAGCGATCGCCTTGCGTTAGTGGGCGCCATCATTGAGTCCTTACAAGATCAGCCAGTTGCCAGTGGCGATCGTTCTGGTGCGATTCAGCGGATGCGAGGCTTGCTAAAGACAGACCAACCCGCACCGACAGATGAGGACGTGGCTGCAATGTTGGAAGCGCGACGGGTGGAGAAGTATCTTTAGTGAGAGTTTTAATTGATACCAACATTGTCCTAGATTTTCTGTTGCAGCGAGAGCCATTTTTTCAAGATGCGGAGTTGTTGTTTCAAGCGATCGATGCTGGGCAACTAATCGGTTATGTTACAGCGACAACACTCACGGATATTTTCTACATTTCTCGCAAACATACTCGCAGCGTTGAGCAAGCACGGCAAGCGGTTTTAGAAACGCTGACTGCTATGGTCATTTGTCCTATTGATCGAGCCGTTTTGGAATCAGCTTTCAACTCTGGTTTGGTGGATTTTGAAGATGCTGTTCAAATTTTTGGTGCAGTTGCTCAAGGGTTAGATGCGATTCTGACCCGCGATAATAAAGGTTTCTTGAGTTCGCCTATACCTGTTTTATCCATTCAAGAGTTGTTGCAGCAGTTAGGGACGTAGAATAAGGGTTAAATCGTATTAAAAACAAGATTGACAACCTTGCCAGCTCCGCAGCCACAGGCTAAGATTTTGCAAAGGTCGAGAACACGATCGCGATAATTCTAACTATGAACTACCGAAATCACATCACGATCGAACCAAATAAACGCGGTGGTAAGCCTTGTGTACGCGGCTTGCGAATTACGGTTTATGAAGTGCTTGAGTACCTAGCTTCCGAGATGACCGAAGCAGAAATTCAAGGGTGATTTTCCCGATATGACGCGAGAAGATTTAAAAGCCTGCATAGCTTATGCTGCTGACCGCGAGCGTCGGTTTATGACTGCTCCATTATCCGCATGAAATTACTTTTATAAGTTAGCCGTCAATTTTAATCTTTGGACTATTCATGAAAATCTTAACGAAATCTATTCTCTTCCTTGTGCTATTTACCAATCCGGTGCTAGCTAACGAGCTAAACAAAGCTGAAAAAGTGTTTGCTAACTATCAATCGCTTGAGCGCGCATTTGATCCAGCCGTAGCAGATCTTTACTGCGACACAGCACTGATTCGCAATGTGCGGACTTACCCAGGTGGGAGGCAGCGAACCCTGGAGTTTCCAGCACCGAAATATAAAGACCTAATTCGTGCAGTCATGCCCGTTGCAAAGGCCCGTGGTGACTATAGCACCTACTCTAAAATTGTTTATTCACTTGAAGGCAAGAGTGTACGCATTACTGCTACACGCTACTCTGTTCTGAAAAATTACTCAAGCACAATTTCGCTGCTAGTTGGAAAATGTAACAACGGTCAAACCGGAGTGCTTGAAGAAATTAGCCAGTCGCGGCCTTGACGGCTAACAATTCGTTCAAGCCGACCCCGCAGCGCGGTCGCTTAACTCAGGCGTTATCTGGTAAACACTGCCTGACCTTGGAGATGATTCGGAAGCTCTATCGAGTGTCAAATCAAAGCCCCTAACGCTTTCAATGTCGCTTTTTGAGAATTCGTCAATTCCGCCCGGCCTCGAATATTCATGCCTTCATACAGCCGATCGCCCATCAACGTCCTAATACAACATCCTGTCAGGATATCCCACAGTTTAATCGTGCGATCGAGGCCGCCACTTAATAAAATTTGACCGTCAGCGCTAAAGATGAAAGTGTTGGGCGAAGCGAAGCGTTCGATCGCACTCAACCCAACTTAAAATTTAGAAAGCAAAGTAATTAATCCGAAAGTATAAGCCTTTTTCCTGCAAAGTTCGATCGCCCGATCGAGCATTTATCAAAGGAATACCGTAGTCGAGACGCACATTCAATCGATCGCCCATCTGCCAAACCAGCCCCAAACCTGCACCCAGCAGTTTGTCGGAGTCAGGGTTCGGCTTTTCTCCTGAATGGTTCCACCCTACCCCAAAATCGATAAACGGAGCGACTTGCAACAATCCCTTAACTGCCGGGACACGCCAAACCGGGATTCGCACTTCTGCAGAGGCGATCGCACCGCTATCAGTTAACAGCAAATCTTGGCGGTATCCGCGCACGCTTTGAACGCCACCGATCCCAATTTGTTCGAGGGAAAGCAGGGGGCGATCGGCTAATTGAATATCAGAACGCACAATCAGCAAGGTTTCTGGCGCTAACAGCCGCACGTATTGGGCTTGGCCGCGCCACGCCAGAAAGCGGCTGTCAGGCCCGCTATCGTTCGCAGTAGCGCCAAACAGATTAGTACCGAGGGAGAATTGCGATCGCGCCGCGAACACTTGGCTGGAACTCCGCTGCACGTATTCTTGAAAAAACCGCACAGCCGAAACCCGGGTTTCGCCGCGATCGTTTGCTCCCGCCGAAAGCGCAAATCGTTCCCCCGACAGGAATGTATCGCTTTCTTGCCGCGAAAAACTCAGTCCCAAAGCCAAAGTGCGATCGGGCTTTTCCACAATCGGCTGACGGTAAGTTAACTCGTAAGTGCGCGATTTCCCCTCGATTTGGGCAGCATCAAACGGTTCCTCGATGATATTGGTGCTAGCAGCACTCGCAGCGAACCCAATCGTGCCATTGCGGGCGTTGACGGGGACTGTGTAGCTACCGTTGAATTCGTTGCTGCCGTCGGTGTTAGCATAAGATACCTCTAATCCGTCGCCCAAACCGAGTAAATTTGCTTGATTGATGCGAACACCGCGCCGAAAACTGCCGACGCTGGGCGATCGATTGTTGTCTGCGAACACTTCAGCGCTAAAGCTGTCTGCTTCTTTTACCCGCACTTCTAAGCGGCTGTTTTCCGGGCGGCTTCCGGCTTGCAATTCGGCGGAAATATTGCCAATTAAGGGGTCGAGTTGCAGCAGTTGCAAGGCTTCCAGCAACCGATCGCGATTGAGGGGCCGTCTGGTAGCGCGCTCAAGGCGCGATCGCACGTAATTGGAATTTAAGCGCCTGTTTCCAGTAATCACAATTTCATCTAATCCGCCTTCTACAATCCGAATTTTCACCACACCTCCCTCTCTCGGAAAGCTTTGGTTGGCGGTAATTACAGCGCCGGAATTGATGTATCCTGCGGCTACATATTTTTGAGTGACGGCTGCTTCAGCTGCGATCAGTTCCGCAAAGGTGATTTCGCGGCCCGCAAACTGTTGTGTAACTTCTGCGAGTTCGCGATCGCTAAAAGCCGTGTTGCCCTCAAACTCAAAGCCAGCGACCTTAATTGTACCCGGAATCCCCGGTCTAATTTCGCTTTCAACGGGTGTTGGCTGGGTGGGTTGGAGGGGAGACGGCGCAGGCGGTTGCGGCGGCTCAGGAGCTGGTAATTCGGGTTCTCGCGGCAAAATTGGGTTGGGCAGTTGGGCCAGATGCGAGGCTCGATCGATACCCAAATCAATTTTTTGTCGGTCAATATTTTCTTCTAGCTTTTGATCTGAGTTAAAAAGCTCGGTTTCTTGAGTTATTGTGCTGAAAGTGCGATCGGTCTGAGATGTTGCACCATTGTCAATAAGCCTTTTACTGGCGGGCAGGATGCCCACCCCACAATCAAACTCACTCGTTGTGGAACAGGCATCTTGCCTGTTCTTGAGAATGGTGTAAGATGTCACATCCACTGAATTTGCCGCAGACGGCGGCAAGTCGGGAGTTTCCGCCGCCACCGAGTGTTCTGACTCTGTGGGTAACTGCGTTGCCTCGTCTTTTATCGGCAAGTCTTCGCGTTTGTCAAAAGTGGTTTCGTTAGGGGCTAAAGCTCGATCGCCTCTGCTGCTAACTGCGGCCAAATCCTCAACATTTGAGGTCAAAATTTCAACGGTGCTAGCGGATGATTTCGCGGGTTTTGCCAACAAAACTAACCCAAAAAGGCCAGCGAATAAAAATAGTTTTTGCGAGCGACAAGCCATAGAATCTAATTATCTCGAATAATTGGGTGAAAATATTTTCCGCAATAGAGCACCCTCAAGTAAAAATCAATCTTAACAGCAAAAAAACGAAACAGCCGTCGCAGCTAACAGTTTCGGCGACGCTACAAACCAAAAGGTCGATCGACGGCTGTTCATTTCCCAAGACTTACGCACCAACCTGGTTCTTATCCGAAAAAATATCGTGTAAGTCGATGGTAAACGGTAAAAAAACCAAATTTTTTTTGTTGCAAAACCTACGCTTTCATGCTAACGCAGCGACCAGAACATTCCTGCACGCCAGGGTAAACCAGAAACCGGGTTGTGTCCGAAAAGACGCGCTACAACTGAGATATGGCACCCTTCTCAATAATCTTTTTATGAACAGGCAAGATGCCTGTTCCACAAGAGATGAATTTTCTTGTGAAACAGGCATCTTGCCTGTTCTTAATAATAGTGCAAGATGTGAGTTACAGCCTGCAGAGCCACTAAAAAACCCGGTTTCTTGGATTTTGGTGCATCATACCAAATCCGACTTTAATACCCCCTTTATTATTGAGTCCGCGTCTACCCACCTCCTGTGCGTAGACGCCGTTTCAACTGCCAAGCCCGATAAAGGGGATTTGTAACTTTGAATTATGCAGACCGGCCCGCACTAGCCGCAGCACCCATTTGGGCCCCGTCAGTCAATCCCACCAACTTAGCGCTCAACTCCCACATCCGCTCGCCTTTTTCATCATCGCGGGCCTGGGGAGAAACCTTTTGCACAAAAGACTTACCATCTTTTTTCTGGCGATTTCCCCAACTCCAATAAGCCCCAGATTGCTTGTATTCTGGATCAGCAACCACCATCGCCAGCCTTTCGCCCGCCAACTCCTGGGACACATAACCGCCGGTGATATTCTTCTGAAACAGCGGGAACAGCTTCTGAAACAAAGGATAGTGGTTGCGGAACAGCGGCGTATCCGCGACGCATCCCGGATACAGCGAAGTGAAAGTAATCCCCGTGGATTCGTGAAAGCGGCGGTGCAATTCCCGCATCGTCAGCACATTGCAAACTTTGCTATCTTTGTAAGCCTTGACCGGTTCAAACTTCTTGCCGTCAACCATCGAAATCGGGTCTTTGAAACCCGCTTCAAAACCTTCAAATTTGCCTAAATCCGGGCGCGGCGGAATCTTCCCACCCAACTCATCTGGATTGTGAGTCACAGTTCCCAAAATCACGATTCTGGCATCGGAATAATAGGAAGGCTTCATATTTTCCATCATCAGGTTACACAGCAGGAAATGACCCAAGTGATTGGTAGTCATCGTCAACTCGTAACCCTCCGGGCTCCGCAGCGGTTCCTTAATCAAAGGCATATAAATGGCCGCGTTACACACCAAAGCGTCCAGAGGCCTGCCGCTGGCCTTAAATGCGCGAGCAAACCGGCGCACGCTCTCCAAATCGCCCAAGTCAATCTCCATGATGGAGAAACTGCCTTCAGGTATGCCCAACTCGCGGGCGGCGTCTCCGGCTTTTCGCACGTCCCGACAGGCCATGACTACGTGCCATCCCTTGTCTGCGAGAGCTTTCGCGCCGTACAAACCGACGCCGGAGGAAGCGCCGGTAATGATAACCGTTGATTTGTGATTTTGTGCCATCTTGTTAAAAGCGCTTCCGCTATTGATTTTTTTCAGGCACTCAAACGCTGAGCTAGCAGCTTGGATGTTTGGAAGTACCCTATGGTTATTAGGATATGGGGAAACGTTCTCGATCTCAACTGGGAGCCTCTCACTTTTGCAGCCAAGCCCAAAAGTGGAGGCAGGAGGCACGAGGCAGGAGGCACGAGGCACGAGGCACGAGGCACGAGGCAGAAGAAGTGTTTTTACAAATAGGAGATGCTTGCTCTCAACGGCCGATGAAAATTAAATATGGCTCCAACTCCGACTTTTATTTTGAGAAACTAACCATAAATCTTTTAGGGGCGGGTTCACCATTATCTATGATGCACATACTCGGTATTTATTGATAAACCCGCCCCAACCAACTAAACTAAGAAATAGTGGCCGATTCCTGATATCTAGGGAAATCGATATAACCTTCAGGCCCAAAAGAATACCAGACGCCCATTTCAGCAGGCGGATTGAGCGGCCAACCATTAGTAAAACGCTCTACCAAGTCAGGATTGCTGATAAAATCCCGACCAAAAGCTATTAAATCCGCAAGTTTGCTGCTCAGGGCCGTTTCAGCCTGTTCTTGAGTATATCCGCAGTTGCCGACGAGCACACCTGTAAACACATCGCGAAACTCTCCTATCATCATCGGCGTGCCTAATTCGTGAAAGCCAAATGCCAGACCGTCCACCAAGTGAAGGTAAGCTAAACCATAGGCATTTAACTGCTCCGCGAAATACAGAAAATCTGCCCGATATTCGGGAGAACCCATATCATTGTAAATACCATTGGGAGAAAGTCTCACCCCTACTCTGTTGGCCGGAAATACTGTGATAATCGCCTCTACAATTTCTTTAAGAAAACGGTAACGGTTTTCAACTGAGCCACCATAGGAATCAGTGCGGTGATTGGTTTTGGTTTGTAGGAATGTGTCAATGAGATAGCCGTTTGCCGCGTGAATTTCTACACCGTCAAAACCTGCCATTTTTGCCCGTTCCGCCGCCTTGCGATAATCTTCTACAACCAGGGAGATTTCATCGGTTTCTAGAGCGCGGGGAGTTTCGTACGGCTGTTTGCCCACAGGGGTATGAATGTCTTCTCCGTTTATTTTGATGGCAGAGGCTGCAACTGGCAATTGATTGTTTTCATGAAAACTGCTGTGGGAAGCTCGTCCGCAGTGCCAAAGCTGCATGAAAATCGGCGTTTCGCGGGCATGAACCGCACTCACAACTTGTTTCCAAGCTTCGCCTTGTTCGTCTGAATAAATACCGGGCGTATTGAGCCAACCATTAGCTTGAGTAGAAACCACGGTGGCTTCTGTAATGATTAAACCAGCAGAGGCTCGTTGAGTGTAATACTCTGTCATCAAGGCGTTGGGTATCCGCGCTTCACCGGCTCTGGCTCTCGTTAGGGGTGCCATGACTACCCGATTTTTTAAGGGTAAATCTCCGATTTTGAAGGGACTGAGTAGGAGTGGAGAAGTTGTTTGATTGGTCATAATTTTGAGGTTGTCTCAACTGAAGAATCTGGGAAATTACATATAGCAACGGCCGGTGTTATGCTCCCAGGCGCAAGACATCCAAGGGTCGCCAAAATGTAAGCAATCAAACTCATCAAGCTGTTTACGAATTTGACTTTTTAGCCAAGGCTCTTCTTTGTTCAATTTTGTTAAACTCTGGAGAGTATGGCGGTAAATATAATAGTCTACACCCTGCTGTTTGAATCAATTCCTGAATCCGACCACTTTTATCAAAAGTGAGATTATCCATCACCACTACCTGTGTTGTGACAAGTGTGGGAAGTAAACTTGTTTCCGGCTCAGAAGGAGTCAGGAGAAGAATACCCTCTTTTCTCCTGTCTCCTCCTCTGCTGAATACTTCCGAAAGTTTCAATCCCTGATAGGGTTTTAGGTTGTTTCCGGCTTACAAGACTTTGCTAAACTCACCATGCAAATTGCGTTTCAATCCCTGATAGGGTTTTAGGTTGTTTCCGGCCGCTAATCCGGGAACGGCTTTCTGGAGTCAGTGAGTTTCAATCCCTGATAGGGTTTTAGGTTGTTTCCGGCAATGCTAGCGAGACAATAACAGCTAATCCATCTCTGGTTTCAATCCCTGATAGGGTTTTAGGTTGTTTCCGGCCTTCGATATAGGCTCGGTCGTTTTGATAGTTGCCGTTTCAATCCCTGATAGGGTTTTAGGTTGTTTCCGGCATAAGGCGATCGCTAATTCCTCTGTTTTTGTGCGTTTCAATCCCTGATAGGGTTTTAGGTTGTTTCCGGCTTATAATGAGGCACGGAATTACAATAAAGCAGAAGTTTCAATCCCTGATAGGGTTTTAGGTTGTTTCCGGCTTTCCAAGCTCTTACCTGGTTTCAGGTTCAAGAGGAAGTTTCAATCCCTGATAGGGTTTTAGGTTGTTTCCGGCGAGAGGAACGGGCGCAACTGGTGCAACTAGAGGGTTTCAATCCCTGATAGGGTTTTAGGTTGTTTCCGGCGCAATTGCTATTTCCGATCTGCGGGTAAAAACTGAGGGTTTCAATCCCTGATAGGGTTTTAGGTTGTTTCCGGCAGACAAAAAAATGGTCTGCCAGCCCCGTAAACCGTGTTTCAATCCCTGATAGGGTTTTAGGTTGTTTCCGGCTATCTCGATCATGGTTGCAACTAGGCTAGATTTAGTTTCAATCCCTGATAGGGTTTTAGGTTGTTTCCGGCAATTCTTACAATGTCTAAACTCGTTTATACAGTAGTTTCAATCCCTGATAGGGTTTTAGGTTGTTTCCGGCTAGAGCGGGTTTTAGTCGGTGTTTTTGTACCAGGTTGTTTCAATCCCTGATAGGGTTTTAGGTTGTTTCCGGCCTGGCAGGCGATTAAACTTTCGATAGCTTTATCTTTAGTTTCAATCCCTGATAGGGTTTTAGGTTGTTTCCGGCTACCTGTCCCGACTTTTGCTCTGTCGGGAATTGATGTTTCAATCCCTGATAGGGTTTTAGGTTGTTTCCGGCTGTCGCTGGAGCCGTCAAAATAACATCTTTGATTTCGTTTCAATCCCTGATAGGGTTTTAGGTTGTTTCCGGCGCTAGAAGAGTTAGCCATGCAGGGGTTTCGTAAAAGTCAGTTTCAATCCCTGATAGGGTTTTAGGTTGTTTCCGGCGCGGCGGATCGGTTGATGGATTTAGCAGAGATGGTTTCAATCCCTGATAGGGTTTTAGGTTGTTTCCGGCAGTTATCACGGGTAACGCCGCAGGCTTAAATCATTTAGTTTCAATCCCTGATAGGGTTTTAGGTTGTTTCCGGCCAGCGTCCCGGTTCATTTGTGGCCTGCCAGCAGTCAAGTTTCAATCCCTGATAGGGTTTTAGGTTGTTTCCGGCACAAAGTAAAATCTGCAACAGCGCCCGCAATCGGTTTCAATCCCTGATAGGGTTTTAGGTTGTTTCCGGCTTAGAACTTGCTGCTGTGAGCACCCGAATCAAAGTTTCAATCCCTGATAGGGTTTTAGGTTGTTTCCGGCGCGACCAACGCGACCGCCAGAATGGTTACAAATGTTTCAATCCCTGATAGGGTTTTAGGTTGTTTCCGGCCCAAAAAACCCGGTTGTTACACCGGGTAAATATGCAGGGTTTCAATCCCTGATAGGGTTTTAGGTTGTTTCCGGCATGGCTCTGTGCCACAGGCCTACTAAGCGAGCCGTTTCAATCCCTGATAGGGTTTTAGGTTGTTTCCGGCATTTTTTTTTGAGATAGTGACGGTAACACCAGAGTTTCAATCCCTGATAGGGTTTTAGGTTGTTTCCGGCGCAAGATTGAGATAGGATTAGGGCCGGATGGCAAAAAGTTTCAATCCCTGATAGGGTTTTAGGTTGTTTCCGGCCAAAATCCCAGCAGCCGTTCACTACTTCAAAAATGATGATGGTTTCAATCCCTGATAGGGTTTTAGGTTGTTTCCGGCTTTGTAGCATGGCCCGCAATGTGCCGACTACTTAATAGTTTCAATCCCTGATAGGGTTTTAGGTTGTTTCCGGCACACGCCGCCACCTTCTCAGGATTCTCAGAATTCTCGTTTCAATCCCTGATAGGGTTTTAGGTTGTTTCCGGCTTGCTGGCATTAAGTATGCTTGGAATATGCCGCGGGAGTTTCAATCCCTGATAGGGTTTTAGGTTGTTTCCGGCTCAAAACCCATTCTAGCTAAGGGTTACAGCCCTTGTTTCAATCCCTGATAGGGTTTTAGGTTGTTTCCGGCTAAAGATCCCTTTTTTAGGAAGTTACATCCAAAACTGTTTCAATCCCTGATAGGGTTTTAGGTTGTTTCCGGCATGAACTCAATCACGTCGGCGGATTGGTCTGAGTAGTTTCAATCCCTGATAGGGTTTTAGGTTGTTTCCGGCTCAAATTTCTGGTAATAAGCGAAATCGAATTTGTGTTTCAATCCCTGATAGGGTTTTAGGTTGTTTCCGGCGATAATAGAATCGACTACCACGGCGGGCAATTTTGTTTCAATCCCTGATAGGGTTTTAGGTTGTTTCCGGCTTTAACTGGAACCTCGACAGACTTAACACCTTCAGGAGTTTCAATCCCTGATAGGGTTTTAGGTTGTTTCCGGCTCGACCCCTACCTGGATGTAGAGACTTTTAGAGATCGAAGTTTCAATCCCTGATAGGGTTTTAGGTTGTTTCCGGCGCCGGGCCCTGCGGATCGGAGTAGCTCTTACCAGAGTTTCAATCCCTGATAGGGTTTTAGGTTGTTTCCGGCTTTTCTCGCAGTCCATGTCCTGCGGTAGAGGCGTTTCAATCCCTGATAGGGTTTTAGGTTGTTTCCGGCTTCAGCAACCTTGACCTTTGCCGGCCTGTCTCCAAGTTTCAATCCCTGATAGGGTTTTAGGTTGTTTCCGGCGATGAAGAAGGGCGGGGCGGATGTTATCAGTATGTGTTTCAATCCCTGATAGGGTTTTAGGTTGTTTCCGGCAGTTCGCCAATATCTAGATCCTGATAACATAGGGTTTCAATCCCTGATAGGGTTTTAGGTTGTTTCCGGCGTGGTTTGAGCTTTGGGAAAAAGGCTTTCCCGATTTGTTTCAATCCCTGATAGGGTTTTAGGTTGTTTCCGGCCCTCTGGGACTGTGTTGTCATATCATACCATACTATAAGTTTCAATCCCTGATAGGGTTTTAGGTTGTTTCCGGCGGGGATTGATTCGGGTGCGTACCGCGTCCCCAATCGTTTCAATCCCTGATAGGGTTTTAGGTTGTTTCCGGCTTGATGCAGGTCGCGTTCGATTAGCCGTCGATCTATAGTTTCAATCCCTGATAGGGTTTTAGGTTGTTTCCGGCATAATTGGCAAAAAATAGGCGCGGGTGGACAGGTCTGGTTTCAATCCCTGATAGGGTTTTAGGTTGTTTCCGGCATGGAGCGTGAAGGCAAGCGCGACGCGATGCTGAGTTTCAATCCCTGATAGGGTTTTAGGTTGTTTCCGGCGCGGCGAATGTCATGCAGTCGCATCACTTTACTTTTGTTTCAATCCCTGATAGGGTTTTAGGTTGTTTCCGGCACAGGTATCCAGCCTGCAAGGGTTGGTCGATTAACTCGTTTCAATCCCTGATAGGATTTTAGGTTGTTTCCGGCTGAAGCGAATTAATTCTGCCTGATTAGCGTAAGCGTTTCAATCCCTGATAGGGTTTTAGGTTGTTTCCGGCCGTACCGATTCCCTACGTCAAGCACAGCAACGACTAGTTTCAATCCCTGATAGGGTTTTAGGTTGTTTCCGGCTTGTTGTATCCAAACACGGAAGCGGAGATATGAGGGTTTCAATCCCTGATAGGGTTTTAGGTTGTTTCCGGCCCAGTCCATCTGGTATTCGATAGGCCTATCATTAGTTTCAATCCCTGATAGGGTTTTAGGTTGTTTCCGGCCCGTACTTAGCCAAAAATCAAGTTAGAATTCTTGAAAAAAATGTTTCAATCCCTGATAGGGTTTTAGGTTGTTTCCGGCCGATTTAAAGTTGTTAAAGAATGTTTAGTACAATATAGTTTCAATCCCTGATAGGGTTTTAGGTTGTTTCCGGCGCGGGGTAAACGTCCTCTAGTTAAGGGGTGGCGGTTTCAATCCCTGATAGGGTTTTAGGTTGTTTCCGGCTATTAGAAACAGTGCAAGCAGAATCTGCTGCCGTGTTTCAATCCCTGATAGGGTTTTAGGTTGTTTCCGGCGTGAATGATCTAAATAATGGCAGGCCGATCGCAGTTTCAATCCCTGATAGGGTTTTAGGTTGTTTCCGGCATTTACAAAGTGATTGGTAAAGCTGGCTTTCTTCCAAGTTTCAATCCCTGATAGGGTTTTAGGTTGTTTCCGGCGTTTAGGGGCTGGTGAAGGATTCGCTTGAGTAGGGTTTCAATCCCTGATAGGGTTTTAGGTTGTTTCCGGCACATATCGCAGCAGATGCGATCGTCACGGTAGAGTTTCAATCCCTGATAGGGTTTTAGGTTGTTTCCGGCTCGCAGTGCGATTCTGTTAAACCTGGACTCCTATGTTTCAATCCCTGATAGGGTTTTAGGTTGTTTCCGGCTCCTAACCGCTCACGGAGTCAACCCAGAAACTTTGTTTCAATCCCTGATAGGGTTTTAGGTTGTTTCCGGCATGTTTGATAGTGCCGTAGTATTCGTTAATTCGTTTCAATCCCTGATAGGGTTTTAGGTTGTTTCCGGCAATGCTGACGTTTCTGAGTTGCCCCCACCTGCTGCGTTTCAATCCCTGATAGGGTTTTAGGTTGTTTCCGGCCCAACCGCGTGACACAGCCCCCTCACCCCTACCCTTTGAGCCAGTTTCAATCCCTGATAGGGTTTTAGGTTGTTTCCGGCACCGTACCCGCTATCACGGTCGGAATGCTCATAGTGTTTCAATCCCTGATAGGGTTTTAGGTTGTTTCCGGCTTACAGGATTTATCCCCCTTGCGGGAGGGTGGCGTTTCAATCCCTGATAGGGTTTTAGGTTGTTTCCGGCGCGATCGCCTCCACTGACAGATTGGGCAATGCCGGACTCGACAAGTTTCAATCCCTGATAGGGTTTTAGGTTGTTTCCGGCAGTCGAAAGGATGCTGAGATTCGAGAGCAAATCTAAAGGGTTTCAATCCCTGATAGGGTTTTAGGTTGTTTCCGGCGCATCATTAGTGGACAGAAAACACTAAACCATCCATGTTTCAATCCCTGATAGGGTTTTAGGTTGTTTCCGGCAGCAACAAACCACGCTGCAACATTAACAAACTTTTTCGTTTCAATCCCTGATAGGGTTTTAGGTTGTTTCCGGCATAATGCCGCCAGACATTGGCCCGGTGACGAGTTTCAATCCCTGATAGGGTTTTAGGTTGTTTCCGGCTAATTGACATAGAAAGCCGAAAAAACATTTTATAAGTTTCAATCCCTGATAGGGTTTTAGGTTGTTTCCGGCATCGGCCACAGTGTAACCCCAATCGAACCCAAAGTAAGTTTCAATCCCTGATAGGGTTTTAGGTTGTTTCCGGCTTTAGCTTTTCAGTGTTTGATAATTTACGGCGTTTCAATCCCTGATAGGGTTTTAGGTTGTTTCCGGCTTCCCCTTTATCTGTTGGTGGGGGTCTGCTAATGGCAGTTTCAATCCCTGATAGGGTTTTAGGTTGTTTCCGGCTAACGGCCGTCCCCTGACCGCCCGCATCGATCCAGTTTCAATCCCTGATAGGGTTTTAGGTTGTTTCCGGCTTGTATTCGGCGAATTTCCACCCGTCCGAGGTATTGGGTAGTTTCAATCCCTGATAGGGTTTTAGGTTGTTTCCGGCAAATTGAGCTTTTACTGGCACTAGCCATGCAGGCTGAGTTTCAATCCCTGATAGGGTTTTAGGTTGTTTCCGGCCCTTGACTGTTTGCTTTTTTCTCTCCATAAGTGACAAGTTTCAATCCCTGATAGGGTTTTAGGTTGTTTCCGGCGATAACGCTTCAAGAATTTTTTCAACTCTGCAATGTTTTGGTTTCAATCCCTGATAGGGTTTTAGGTTGTTTCCGGCACATTAGAAATAGGATTGGGTTATCGTGTAGGTGTTTCAATCCCTGATAGGGTTTTAGGTTGTTTCCGGCTACAAGCAACAATCACCGAGGTAGATAGATATGATGGTTTCAATCCCTGATAGGGTTTTAGGTTGTTTCCGGCCGCCGGGGTCTGGGAGGCTTGAAATATAAGGTTTTCAAGGTTCAGTTGCGTCTGACTGCAATAAATATACCGTTTCAGCGATCGCCCTGTCAAGAGGGCAAAATTCAAATAGACCTCAAACTCTCTCCCAGTAAAGCTTTCAGCCTTTGCGTCTGACCCGCATGAGGTACAAACCACCGCAAACCCAGTCCTGGTAAAGCTCTGAGCCATTAAAATTCACCCCCTCCGTTCTACACCCACAGCCAGACGCAAAATCACACCATAAAGATCGTAGTATCCAGCGGTGCCCGGCCGCCAATCCGCTCGATCTTGCCCTGACAGCAAGCGCACAAATAGTGAAACATGATGCTGTCTTCTTCCGACTTAATCACCCTACTCAGACGTTGGCGCATCCGGGCATACTGAGTATCCGTCACCTCGCAATGAAACACCGAATACTGCTTCCATTCACCATAAGACTTGAGAATCTGGTGAATCTTAGTGCGGCGCTTGTCCTCTGATATATCGTAGCAAACCAAAACAAACATAACTTTATTGCCCTCCCTATTTCAGAATCAAAGGTGGATACTTATCAACTTCACCCATCAAATACTTAGCCATCAACCGCCCTTGAATTTCAAAAGCTTCTTGATAAGTACACAACTTTCCCATCACAGGATGCTTAAACTTTGACTGCTTCTTTTCTTCGTAAAGTCGCAAAAAATTGTGCAGCGCTTCTTTTGTCAAAGAAACCGCGCCACTCAACGGTTCTGCCGTAAAATCATTAGGCGAAACTTTCTGCAAATTAATCGCCTTCAACACTACAGCATCAACTACCAAAGGTCGAAATTCTTCCATCAAATCCAGCGCTAAGGAAGGACGCCCATAGCGCTCAAAATGCAAATATCCCAAATACGGATCGAATCCCACAATATTCACTGCACTTTGAACATCGTGCCGCAGCAGAGAATATCCCAAACTTAACAGAGAGTTTACCGGATCTGTAGGCGGACGGCGGCGCCGAACTTCAAAGCTAAATTCCGGCACGCGAATCAGCCGATTGAAGCAGCCAAAATAAGTCGCACTACCCGCCCCCTCTAATCCTCGCAGAGAATTAATATTGGAAGTTTTATCAATAGAGGCGATGACTTGTTTCAATTGGGCGATGGGCTTTTCAAATTCCTGGGGAGAATATTTGCGCTGACATTCTAACAAAGTATGGCGGTAATTCTTGAGCTTTCCCCGTACAAACCCCCTAACTAAATGCACTGCCTGTTCCGATTCCCCAGCCGCTTGCCACTGAGCTTTTCGCACAAAGATATTTTTCGTCATTTCCGGTTCCAACCTCCCCAAATAACGTCCGTTTACTGTCAAAAAACTCAAAGGAATGTGACGTTCCAACAGTTCCACAACCACAGCCGGCGAAACTGTAGCGCGTCCCAATGCAACTACGCCATCAATCTTAATTAATGGCACGTCCAAGAGATTTTTTTTATCAGCTTTAACCGTCAGACGTTCATCGACTTTGCCAATAAAAGCATCTTCTTGAGTAATGTAAACTGTTCCCATTGTGAAATCTCCTATTTGCAGATTAACTTGCTTCTTGATAGCGGTTGACTTTGGCGGCAGCTTGGGGCAGACATTGGGAAAAAAGACTGCATCCCTTACACCGAGGGGTGTAAACTGGTAAAGGGATATTTCCCGATCGCCAAAGAGCACCGACTTTTTCAATAGTTGCGATCGCATCCTGTCTCAAACCCTCAGAAATCTCGACTAATTGCCGCTGATGCGACTGCGCGTAATACACATATCCAGTCGCAATAGTTTTCCCTGTCATCTCCTCCAAACAAAGCGCTTGGGCGCAAACCTGCAACTCGTCGTTATCCCATTCCCCCTTCCGGCCGCGCTTGTATTCCACCGGATAAATCTCACCCTCTGCCGACTCAATCAAATCCGATTTCCCAATCAGTTTGTAGCGCTCGGATTTCAGCCAAATCGCCCGAACCTGCCAAGTTTCATCGCGATTAATCTCGCCCATCGTGTGAACGCGATCGTGCAAATTTGTCCCTTCAATGGTATACTGATTATCGGTGAATTCTCCCGCACAAGACATCCGCCAACAGCGGTGAGGACAGTAAGAATACTGGTTGAGAGTTGCGATCGAAATGTAATCAAAATCGTTCATAATTTTGATGGTTTGTAAGAAATTAGTAATTGGGAATTAGTTATCCGCCAGTTTCCCAGGGGTTAAAACCTTTAATTTGGCCGTGGGGGCAAAAGAATTTGAGGAATTAGTGATCCGCCCGTGATCCGCCAGTCCGCCAGGGGTTGAAACCCCTGTCTCATAGCTAAAGTCGGTTGAAACCGACTGAAGAAGTAATTTAATCATTGATGATATTTTGAGCTTATGGGTAACAGTAAGCACCAAGATTGAAACCGACTGAAGAAGTAATTTAATCATTCATACTTGCAGTCCTCTTAAGAGGACTTTAGCTTTGAGGCAGGGGTTTCAACCCTTGCCGGACTATCGGTTTTACGTTCAGTTATCAAGAACTCTTATTAACAACAATCCGCCGAGTCATTCCCATCCCCATCGGAGTTTTCCTCCCCACCCCGCAGTAAACAGCAAAATCAGCCAAAGCATTAATTTGCTTAATCACTAAAGGCTCCACATCTCCCAAAATCCGATAACTAACCTCCCCAACCATGCCGACAAAATCGCTTTGATAGTTAGTCAATCTTTCACTTTTGATATTGACAAATGTCGAAAAAAGTGCATCGAAGGACTGATCGGGAATTGCGATCGGGCTGTACTTATTCCACCGACTGAGGAGACTGTTAAAAACGCAGTCTCTAGTAGGAATCACCGAATCAAATTTTCCCTGTCGAAAGGTAGTAGGAGTCGCAAAACTGAAGGCAATTAAGCGATTAGTTTCGGAAGCGCGATCGTACAATTGAGAGTAATCGCAAGCATTAGCCCAAGGCTGATCTACTTGGGGCGTTCCCAGAATCTTAGTAATCATCAAATCGGCGGGGTCCAGATGCCACGGCTTCGAGGGATTGAGATTCAGCCAAAGATTAGTTAATTTGCCGAATAAAGTGTCATCAAGCAGAGTAATCCGCCACCAACAGAGGGTATGTTCTGGAATCGGTTTTGTGTGTTCCCATTGCAGGAAATGGTGTTTTTTGAAAGGGCATTTTTTAGTTTGCAAAGGGCTGAGGGTGAAGGATTTTTGGGCGGTGGCATCGTGGAGGCGATCGCCGAGTTTTTTGTCAACGGAGCTCACGAGGGTGAGAAAGAGGGCGTGCAGGTGTCTTCCGGTGAGGTATCCGGGGGGAATTGGGGCCAGGGGGAGGATGTTGAGGACTAGGCTGTGCGGCATATTTGGTTAATGGTTGGTGGTGTTGATTAGGGTGCGATCGCTTTTAAGTCGTCTCCTCTAATGCCTTGGTGTATGTAATAATTACTGATTTTTTCTGACCCGTGTTGCCATACTGATATAATAATTTTTCATCAAACCCCTTTGTTTTCAGCTTGATGAAAACTCCCGGCAGTTCTACAAAACCTAGTTCTGGGTTATAGGAATATTCGGGATTGGCATCTGGCATAAATGCACCATCATTGGTTTGATTTATTTTGATGACAATTTCTTTTTGATAGGCAAAGCCCCAGCGTAAACCGCGCATTTCCCAGGATGTATTTTCTTGGTCATAGTAGCGTTCGCAAACATGAGTATTGGCATACTGATTGATATTGTCTTTTTTGATGGTTAAACGGTCAATTGGCACTGTCACTTGAGGCATATTTTCAATTTTGTCGCCATGAGTTCCATCGTCATAAACTAATGTTGCGGATGGTGTCCAACTCCGAGTAACAACTAGCCCTTTTTCGTGAGCGGGTTGACAAGTTAAGTCAGCACTGTAAACATAGTCATGGAGCATCGAGAAGAGTTCGACTACTCGGTAGTCATCAACTTGTTGCGATCGCGTGATATGTTCGGCAATTTTATGGCTGTCAAAGCTTTCTAATTGCTGAAGAGTTTCTTGATAGTCTTGCCATTCAGCTTCCTCCAAAGTTTGAGCATAAAAAGGGATACGACTGCCCTCAATTTTACCGAGAACAATTACCTTAGCATCAGGAAAATTCCCTTTCCGATTACAGCGCCCTGCTCTTTGAATTAAGTTTTCAGGTGGGCAAATTTCGGAAATAAGAACCTCACTATTCAAGTCACATCCAACTTCAATTGCGCTGGTGGTAATGAGAATATAAGGTTGAGCCTTATCATCTCGTTGTTTGAGTTGGGTATAGACCTCTTGCCTGACTCGATGGTCTAGACGACCGTGGTAAAGGTATAGTTGTTTATATTCTGTATTTTCAGTCAGTTTCAACTTATCTGAAAGTTGCCCATAAATAGCAACGGCATCTCTAACAGTTTGAACCACGGTAATAATTTTGCAATTCGATTTAGATTGCCATTCTTTAGTTACCGTTTCACAAATCCGTTTTTGAAAAGGTTCAGGATTTTCAGAGTTGCGCTCGATGTCGTTAATCCATTCAAAACTTCTTCGATTGAGATAAGGCTGTTGTAAATGTTGTTTCTGGAAATTAATCAACTGTTCAGCTTTGACCGAATCATCGGCAGTACCGATATAATCGATCGTTTCTAAATAATCAAAGCGATAGATGTATTCCTGTGGCATTGTAGCAGTCATTAAAACGAGCGATCGTCCAGCTTCATAAAGTGACTTTACTAAACTTTGAAAATTGGTAAATGCTATCTCATCGTAACTGTGAGCCTCATCAAAACAGATGATAGTTTTTTCATCGCCTGTTTTGTCCCGGTGAATCCTCAAGGGAAATACAAAAGACTTTTGCTTGTCCCCAAAGGCAAAATAGCGGTAGAGAAATTTGTCCAATGTGGTTAAAATGACATCTGCCTTGTACAGATGCCGTCTGGGATTGTAAGTTCTCGGTTTAGGTTCCTCTTTTCCATTGCGATAAACCCAGCGTTGCATTTGAGAACCCGTATCGATGACTAAAGAGATTTCACGGTCGGGATTCAGCTCAGAAAAACGTTTTAAATACTTTTCTATTCGCTGTTTTTGGTCTTCTATTAAACTCCTAGCAGGTAGTGGCAAAATTAAACGACTATTTTTTGATAATGCCGGAAATAAAATCGCTTCAAACTTTCCAGAACCCGTAGGAGATTTGAGCAAAAAAGCTGGGTTGTCTGTCTGTTCAATTACCTCAAAAATCATTTTTTGCATAGGGTTAGGTGCAAATCCAGCTAACTGCTGATACCAAAACTCACAATCTCGATTTTGAAACTGCTTGTTTGACAAGTAAGGTTTGAGCGTAACTTTTCGAGGTTCTGCTTTTTCTGGCTGACCTTGCTGCTTTTGCCACCATTGTTTAGCAATTGCGTCTAACTTTTTCCCTAAGTCAACATCTCGATTTTCTGTGCGACATTTTTTCAAATCAGCCTTGTCATCCTCAGAAAGACAAAACAACCAATAGTCCAGAAGTGTTGAATGATAGGAAAAGATTGCTAAAATTGGTCCAACAATGTATAATTGCAGAGTTATAAATTATTAATAATCAACTGAAATGCTATTTTCTAACTTCCCCAAAATTGT